>JBCCAW010000859.1:0-1584 GCA_039814655.1 Myxococcota bacterium
GCTACGTCGCCGCCATCCGCCTCGGTCAGCTGGGCCTCAAGGTCCTTTGCGTCGACAAGGAGTACTGGGGCGGCGTGTGCCTCAACTGGGGCTGCATCCCCTCGAAGGCCCTCATCGCGGCCTCGGGCCTCGCCCACAAGGTGCGGAACGCGGAGAAGATGGGCCTCTTCGTGCAAGACGTGAAGGTCGACGTCGGCAAGATGCAGGACTGGAAGGACGGCATCGTCCACAAGCTGACGACCGGCGTGGCGGGTTTGGTCAAGGGCAACGGCGGCGACCTGCTCAAGGGCAGCGCGAAGCTCACGGGGCCGAAGACCGTCGAGGTCACCAAGGAGGACGGCGCGAAGGAGTCCTTCGACGCCACGAAGGGCATCATCGTCGCGACGGGCACGAGCATCATCCAGATCCCGGGCTTCGAGCCCGACGGCGATCAGGTCATCACGGCCCGTGAGGCCGTGTCCCTACGCGAGGCGCCGAAGAAGATGGTGCTCATCGGCGGCGGCGTCATCGGCCTCGAGCTGGGCATGGTCTACCAGAAGCTGGGCACGGAGGTGACGGTGGTCGAGCTCATGGACCAGATCCTCCCGGGTACGGACAAGGACCTCGTCCGCGTGGTGGAGAAGCACCTCACGAAGGGGGAGAACCCGGCGACGGTGCTCACCAAGGCCAAGGCCACGTCGCTGAAAAAGACCAAGAAGAAGGTCACGGTCACCGTGGACCACGACGGCGAGAAGAAGACCCTCGAAGCCGACAAGGTCCTCGTCGCCGTCGGCTTCAAGCCGAACTCGAAGAACCTCGGCCTCGCCGAGATCGGCGTGAAGATGGACGAGCGCGGGCACGTGCTCGTCGACGCGCAGCTGCAGACGAACATCCCCGGCGTCTACGCCATCGGCGACGTCACCGGCGGCCCCTACCTCGCGCACAAGGCGAGCAAGGAAGCGGAGCTCTGCGCCGAAGTCATCGCCGGCCACGCGCGCTCCATGGACGACGTGATGGCCATGCCCGCGGCCATCTTCACGGACCCGGAGATCGCGACCGTCGGCCTCACGGAGACGGCCGCCAAGGCCCAGGGCAAGAAGGTCGCCGTGGGCAAGTTCCCCTTCGCGGCGCTCGGCAAGGCCATGGCCGTGGAAGAGACCGACGGCTTCATCAAGGTCATCACCGACGCGGAGAACGAGAACAAGCTCCTCGGCATGGCCGTGGTCGGTCCCGAGGCGAGCACGATCATCAGCGAAGGCGCGCTGGCCATGGAGATGCATGCCTTCGCCGACGACGTCGGGCTCACGGTCCACCCGCACCCGACGCTCGGTGAGGGGGTGATGGAAGCCTTCAAGCACGCCCTCGGCGAGGCCGTGCACATCATGAACCGGAAGCGCTAGCCGTGCTCGACCCGCGCCGAGTGCGCTAGACCCGAACGATGACCCGTCTCCTCGAGGTCTGGCCGCTTGGGCGCATGGGCTATGCGGAAGCCCACGCGCTCCAGCAGCGGCTCGTCGACGCCCGCAAGGACGGCGCGATCCCGGACACGCTGCTCCTCCTCGAGCACCCGCCCACCTTCACGCTGGGTCGGGCCGCCAAGGAGGA
>JBCCAW010000582.1:0-3808 GCA_039814655.1 Myxococcota bacterium
CCTCGAGGCGCGCGATGAGCCCCGCGCGAAGCGCGCCGTGAGCCGCTTTCGAGCCCCCTTCGCGCCGCGGCGTGCTCTCCCGGCCCATGTCCGTGAAGAGGTTGCCGAGGCCCCATAGGATGGGCACGCCGCTCGGCAGCCGCTCGACGGGAAGCACCACGTGCGTGCCGTGCACCACGATGGCTTCCGCGCCCGCCGCGGCGAGCTCTTCGGCCCAGCGTCGCCAGCGTTCTTCCGGCGCATCCACGAGCTCGCCGAGCACGTGCACCACGGCGACGGGCCGGTCACCTCGGTCGCGGCTCGCCCGGAGCGCCTCGACCGCCGCGTCGTCGAGGCGCGCGGGACCGGTCCTTTCGGAGGGCACCGAGCGCGCCGGGAAGAAGCCGTCGAAGAAGGCGTGCACTGCGATCACGTTGCCCTCGTCGCCTAGGCGCAAGGGCCAGCGGCGTCCGTCGCGCCCGGCGCCGACCACCGCAAGCCCCGCCCGGCGCGCGTTTCGCGCCGTCTCGGCGAGGCCGCCGGGCCCCTGGTCGAGGGCGTGGTTGTTCGCGAGCGTCACGCCGTGCACCCCCGCGCGCCGCAGCGCGGGCAAGAGCCAGCCCGGCGCCTGGAAGTGCACGCGGCGCGGGCCCGGCCCCGTGTGGCTGCCCCGGTGAGGGTCCAAGGCGTGGCGCCGCCGGTCTGCCACGGGGGGTCTCCAGGTTCACGAGCACGAAGGCGCCGCGCTCGCGCGCCCAAAGCGCCTGCGCCGGCCCCAGCACCTCGTCGCCGAAGCGCGTCGCCGGATCGTCCGCGGCGTGCACGTAGTCGCGCACGGCCTCGGAGAGAATGACGTCTCCGCCGACGATCAGGACCGTGGGCCGCGGTCCGCTGCCCGGAACTACCGCGGCCGCCGCGCGAGGGCCCTCATCGTTTTGCGGCCTCGCCGAATCCGGCGGGACCGCGCCCTCTGGCCCGCATGCCAGGGCCAGCACCAGCAAGGCGGTCGCGTCGCGCACGGGCGCAGGGTGCCAAGCTCAAAGGCGAAACCGAAGCGGGGCCGCCCTATCACTTCGGGGGGCTACTCGCCCGGACAGTCGCCGGGCTCCGGCGGGGTCGGGTCGACGAGGTCCACCACCTCGACGATGAGCGAGTCACTGGCCATGGCGCCGCCGTTGGCCTCGGCCACGACGGCCTCGGCACGAAGGCGCCGGCCGATGAGGTTGGGCGTGCAGCGGCTCAGGAACACGAGCCGGTCCCCGAGGCGAATCAGATGGTCGCCGCGGTCGAGCACGCGCCGCGCCGTCAGGGTGCGGTCGACGCTCTCCGTGAGCTCTTCGCCCGTGTCCGCGTCGAATCCCCGCAGCACGACGCGGAGGCCCTCCGGGTCGAGGTTCTCGAAGCGGAAGCCGTAGTCGACGTGAAAGCCTCCCTGGGGGCCGGCGACGAGCTCGGCGGGCGCTTCGTCCTCCGTGGCCTCGAACTCCGTGAGACCGAGGCCGATGATGACCCGCGGCTGGGGGCCAAGGTCTTCCTCGACGAAGGCGTCCTCTTCGGCGCCGGCGTCCCTGTCGTCGCCGGCGTCGGGCCCCGCGCCGGCATCGTCCGTGGCGGCATCGAGCCCTGCGTCCGTGGTCCCGGTCCCTTGGTCCATCGCCGGGTCGTCGTCACCGCCGCAGGCGAAAGCGAGCGCGAGCGAACCCAGCGTCAGCAAGCGAAGAAGCATGCGGGCCAGAGTGCCGAGCCGGGGACGCGGCCGCAAACGGGAAGGTCAGGGGTCCTCATCGCAGAAGGCCGCGGGGTCCACGTCGGGCATGACCTCGTCGACGAGCACGACCTCGAGCGTGTGGCTCACGAGCACCGCGCCTCCGAGCTCGCCCACGCCCGCCTCGATACGAATGCGTCGGTCGATGATGTTCGGCTGACATCGGGACTCGAAGAGAAGCAGGTTGCCCACCTTGGTGGCTCGATTGCCTTCGATCTGAACGCGGGCGGGCGTCAGCCGCGCGTTGTTCGGAACCGTGAGCGGCTCGCCCGTCGTGGCGTCGCTGCCCCGCAGAATCAGCGTCAGCCCTACGACGTCTAGGTTCTCGATGCGAATGGCCGGCTCGAGATGCAGCGCCAGCTGGGGACCGCGCACCAGCTCCACGGGGGCGCCGTCTTCGATGGGTCGGTATTCACCGAGGCCCCAGCCGATGGTGAGGCGGGGCGCGGGCCCGAGGTCGGGTGGCGGGCCCTGGTCTTCGACGGGCCGGCCCGTGTCCTCGGGGTCCGGAGCGGCGTCACTGTATTCCGGCGAGCGGGCATCGAAGGCCGCGTCGGGAACGGAGCCTGCGTCGGCCCCGGGTTCCATGGGTTGGCCCGTCTCCCCGCATCCGGCGGCGACGCCTGCAACCAGCCCACAGCGCACGATCCACCGACCAAGCATTCCGCCGGAGCGTGCCCCATGACCGTCGCGCGTCGCAAACCCGCGGGCCTCGGGCCGCGACTCCCGTATGCTGCGCCCGTGAGCGGCGATCCCGCGCCCCCGGACCCCAAGACGGACGCCGCGTCCCCCGCGAGCGCGGTGCGCCCGAGTGCGGCGCCCAGCTCCCCGCGAACCCGCGTCTACGGCGAGCCCGCCGCCGGCCCCGACCCCGTTTCCGACTCCGACCCGGTTTCCGACTCCGTATCCGACTCCGTTTCCGACCCCGACTCCGTATCCGACCCCGACTCCGTATCCGACTCCGACTCCGACTCCGACTCCGACTCCGTATCCGACTCCGTTTCCGTTTCCGTTTCCGACCCCGACTCCGTGTCCGTATCCGATCCGGTTTCCGACCCCGACCCCGACCCCGTATCCGTATCCGACCGCGCAGGCGCCACCATGCCCGCCACCCCCGTCGCCCCGGCCACCCTGGTGCTCGCCGCCAAGCGTCTCGCGGCGCGGAAGGCGCCCCGCCCGAGCCTGGCGCGCCCCTCGCGCATCGACGCGACCGCCGGCACCGTCCGGGACGTCATCGCCGAGCATGCGCTCGGCCATTATTCGGAAGGCCTGCGCCAGCACCTGGCCATCGAGCTCGGCGACCGGGAGGCCGCGCACCTGGCCTTCGCGCGCCTTCAGGAGCGCGTCGCCGAGGTCGGCGTCGATGCGCTCGTGGCGCCACCCGGAATTCGCGCCCGTCTCTACCGCCTCGCTCGGGAGGTGGCCGCCGCGCTTCGCCGCGAGCGCCCCTCGCTCGTGCCCGAGGGAACGCTCGCGCTCGCGTGGTGGCGCGTGGAAGGCCCGGCCCAGGCCGGCGCCGAGCGCCTTCGCGCCGACCCGCGCGCGGGAGACCGCGGGCTCCTCGAGCTCCGCCACGCCCGGGAGCTCACCTTGGCGGAGATCGCGTTCGTGCTGGGGGCGCCGGAAGACGAGCTCGCCCCGCGCCTCGACGCGGCCGAGGCCGAAGCCCGCGCGCTCTTCGCGGGCGGCGAGGGCGACGACCTGCCGCGGGCGCTCCTCGAGGCCTTTGCCCTCGAGCGCCTCGAGGAGGAGCTGCCGGCCGTGGATGCTCCGCGGGTCGAGGGGCTCGTCATCGACGGCCGCTACGCGCTCGAAACGCACCTCGGAAGCGGCAGCTTCGCCGACGTCTACCGCGCCCGCGACGTGGCCGTGGAAGGGCACCAGGTCGCCCTCAAGCTCCTCAAGCGGCCGGCAGGCAGCGACCTCGAACGGGACAACGCGCTCCGCGAGCTCCGGCTCATCGCCGCTGTCAGCCACCCTTCCATCGTTCAGTTCAAGGACCACGGCTGGCACGAGGACCGCTTTTGGTTCGTCATGCCCTGGTACGAAGGCGAGAGCCTCGAG
>JBCCAW010000578.1:0-3828 GCA_039814655.1 Myxococcota bacterium
GGGCGAGCGCGGTGAGGTGCGCGCCATCTTTCTAATGGACGCGCCCCGGGACTACTTCGCCGTTCCGGCCCTTCCCGAGGTGGCCGTGGATGTCCTGAAGGGCGAGGTCTTTCCCATGGAGCCGGGCGTGCGCCGGGACGCGCTGCTCTTCGCCCGGGAGCTCGGCCTCGGCCCGGAGAGCACGTTGCGCGGCGCCCTCGAGACGCTCACGGACCACTTCCGGGCCTTTCGGGAGGCCTCGGGCACGCTCGCCGAGCGGGCGTCCATCTACCTGGACCTGGCCCGGAGCATGCGCGGCGTGTGCCGGCACCGGGTCTACGCCTTCGTGATCACGGCGCAGGCCCTCGGAATCCCCGCGCGCTTCGCACAGAACGAAGCGCACGCCTGGGCCGAGGTGAAGCTCGCGGGCGTCGGGTGGATGCGCATCGACCTCGGCGGCGCGGCGAACGGCCTCGACGCCCGCAACGCCGCAGATCGGCCCGTGTACCGCTCCCGCGTGCCCGACCCGCTCCCGCAGCCGGCGGCCTACCGGGAGAGCTACTCGCAGCTTCGCGGCGCCGTCACGGGGTTGCGCCCCGGAGAGGCCGCGGGGGAGACGCCGGGGGGCGCATCGACGGGGGGCGCATCGACGGGGGGCGCATCGACGGCGACCGCATCGATGGCGCCCGCAGGAGCGCCCGCGACGGCCCCGGCGGGCTCGAGCGACGCGGAAGACGGGGGCGGTGACCCGCTGGACGCGATCTTTGGTCCGAGCGCGCCGCGGACGCCCGAGGTCACGCCCCGGCCCGTCCGCCTGAGCGTCGCGCCGCGGGAGGCCGAGGTGTACCGGGGGCAGACGCTGACCTTCCAGGGCCGGGCCCTCGACCCCGACGACGGCGGCGTGAGCGGCTTGCGCATCGAGGTGCTGCTCCGCGGGCCCACGGAGCGCCTGCTCGGCGTCACCGTCACGCGCGCGGACGGCGCCTACCGCGCGACCGTGGGCGTACCCCCGGAGCTCCCCGTGGGGGCCTACCGGCTGGTCGTTCGGACGCCGGGCGACGCGGCGCACCTTCCGGCGACGGCGCCCTGACCC
Source organism: Myxococcota bacterium (assembly GCA_039814655.1). Taxonomy (GTDB): domain Bacteria; phylum Myxococcota_A; class Polyangia; order Polyangiales; family Houyiibacteriaceae; genus CALCTH01. The sequence goes on from JBCCAW010000578.1 coordinate 1,073, forward strand.
GTCGCCCCCGTGGTACGAGGGCGCGGCGCCCCTGTGGCTGGCGAGCGGGCGGTCAACTTCCCTGGGGCGGAGGAGAATGGTAAGGCCGCGCCGTGTTGCGTCGCTCGCTCCCCCTGGCCGCGTGGACGGTCGTCGCGCTGGTCGGCTGTGAAGCGGAGCCGCCGCCGGATGTCGTGGCGCCCGAGCCGCTGCCCGCAGCGCCAGCGGAGCCGCCGGCGCCGCCCGAGCCTCCGCCTCCGCCGGAGCTGAAGCCGGACGCGGAGCCGCGCTTCGGCACGCTGAAGATCCATCCGGGGTTCACGCCGGACCCGCAGACGCTCAGCGGCGACGCCGGCGGACCCCTCGAGGCCACGGTCCTCGCGGAGGCGTGCACGGGCTTCGTCGGCGAGCAACCGGGGCACGTGGTGGAGGCCGACGGGAGCTTCGCGGAGCTTCGCTTTCTGGCGCGACCGGAGGCGGACGACGCGGTGGGCCTCGTGGTGCGGGACCCAGCGGGCGAGGCGCATTGCGTGGGCGCGCCGGAGGCCGGGTCCAGCGTGGAGCTGGCCATGCCGGTGCACCCGGGCCGGCACACGATCTGGGTCAGCGCCCGCTCCGCGGGGCTCGCGCCGGGCTATGTGCTCGGCGTGACCGAGCTGGCCGACGTGACCCTCGACCCCCGCGGCGACGCGGACCGGGAATAGCCGGCGGCGTGCGGTATACCTGAGGCCGCATGGACCAGGGCGACGTCACGCGCAGGGACTCGAAGGCGGACCCGCGCATCGGCATGGTCCTCCAGGACCGCTATCGCATCGTGCGCCAGCTCGGCGAGGGCGGCATGGGGGCCGTGTACGAGGGTGAGCACCTGCTCATCAAACGCCGCGTGGCCATCAAGGCGCTGCACGCGCAGTTCGCGACGAACCCGGCCATCGTCAAGCGCTTCCACAACGAGGCGCTCGCCGCCACGGCCATCGGCCACGAGAACATCATCGAAGTCACGGACATGGGCCGCTTCGACGACGGCTCCGTGTTCATGGTGCTCGAGTACCTCGACGGGCGCGACTGGGCCGACGACCTCGAGGCGACGGGACCGCAGCCCGTGGGCCGGGTCGTGCGCATTCTTTTGCAGGTGTGCGACGCGCTCGAGGCGGCGCACGCGAAAGGCATCGTTCACCGCGACCTGAAGCCGGAGAACATCTTCCTCATCCGGCGCTCGGGGAACCCGGACTTCGCGAAGGTCCTCGACTTCGGCATCTCGAAGATGAAGGACGCGGCAGGCCCCGGCAGCGCCATGACGCGGACGGGCACGACGCTCGGCACGCCGTACTACATGGCGCCGGAGCAGGCGCAGGGAAAGAAGTCCGTCGACCATCGCGCGGACCTCTACAGCCTGGGCGTGATCCTCTTTCAGGCGCTCACGACCCAGTACCCCTTCGACGACGAGTCGTACCCGATGCTGGTGCTGAAGATCTGCACGGAGCCGGCGCCGAACGTGCGGGAGTTCCGGCCGGACGTGCCCGCGGAGATCGCAAACATCGTGGCGCGCCTCCTCGCCAAGGACCCGGAGCATCGCTACCAGAACTGCGCGTCGCTCAAGGCGGCGCTCGCGCCCTTTGCGGGGCTCGACGCGGATCCCGTGACCGCGAAAGCGCAGGCCACGGCGGACCGGCCGGCCGCGGCGCTGGCGAGCGACGTCAACTTCACCGGGGGCATGACCCTGGCGGCACCGGGGTTCGCGCCAAACACCGAGCCGGAGCCGGAGGCCGCGCCCGCGATGGTGGCCGCGCCGACGCCGGTCGTGAGCGCGGGCGCGACGGCGACACCGCAGCCAGCCGCAGCGCACGAGACGACACCGGACGTGCCGGCCCGCGGGGCCCGGCTGCCGCTCGTGCTCGGCCTGGTGCTCTTGGTGGCCGGCGGAGCGGCGCTCGCCATTGCCGCGTCCCTCGGGGGCGAGAGCGCGGGGGACGCGGACGTCGCCGAGGTCGTCGCTCCGGCCCCTTCGGGCGCCGAGGGTTCCGGCGCGACCACGCCGACGGAGGCCGCGGAGCGCGTGCGCATCACCATCCGCACCGAGCCCCCGGGGGCCGAGCTCTTTCTCGACGGCGACCCCATCGCCAACCCCTTCGAGGCCGAGCTGCCCTCGGCGGACGCGCCGCGCCACCTGGAGGCACGCCTCGAGGGCCACACGACCGTGCTTCGCGATGTGGTGATGAAGTACCCGCAGAGCATCACCATCCCGCTCACGCGCGGCGCCGGGACCGAAGACCAGCGCGCCGCGTCGATGGCCTCGGCCATGCGCCGGGTCCGGCGCCCCGCGGCGGCCATGAGTAGCTCCGGGGAGATGCGTGCGGCCGTGGCGCCGTCGGACGAGGCGCGTCGCATGCTCGAGGCCGCCGAGCGCATGGAACGGGCGGCGGACCAGCTCAGCGAGACCGCGATGCAGCCGCGGCCGGATGAACCGCCGCCCTCGGCGACCAAACTCAAGCGCATCGACTTGCTCGGGAACTGAGCGCGCGGCGCACGAGCGAGGTCTCACGGTGTGGACGTGGTTCCGGGGACCACCGTTCACGGGGCCGACACACGCGTGGTACGCCTCGCGCCGATGGCGAAGCCCGACCTTCCGGACCACGACCCCGCCACTGCTGCCGACCCCGCCTCCGCGGAGGACACGACGAGCGACGTGATGTACACGCCGGCTCCGGGAGAGAAGCAGCTCACCGTGCGCGCCGTGCTGGTGGGATGCCTGGTGGGCAGCGTCGTCAGCTGCACGAACA
>JBCCAW010000470.1:0-4871 GCA_039814655.1 Myxococcota bacterium
CCCAGAACCTCACCGCCGCCTTGGCGGCGCGGGGCGTGGAGCTCGTCTTCATCATGCCCAAGGGGCCCGAGGACGCCTACTCGCCCCACATGCGCCTGCTCGTGGGGGACGCGGCGCGGCGACCTTCCGCGCCGGCCCCCGGTGCGCCGGCCTCCATGGAGGTCATCGAAGAGGAGGAGCCCGGGAAGGTGGTGGTTCGCCGAAGCCCCGGAGGCGCCATCCTCGAGACCTGGGAGGTGCCCTCCTTGCTCGGTCCCTACGAAGGGCCCGCGGAGTACGAGGCGCGCTGGAGGGCCGTGGCCGGCGACCTTCATCTCGGCGTGGAAGCTGCGCGCAGGCGAAGCCGCACCGTGCTCGGCGTTCCCGGGCAGCCGGAGGTGGCCTCCGCGCCCCGCAAGACCGGGCCGCTCTACGGGCCCAACCTGCTCGAGGAGATCCAACGCTTCGCCGGGCGCGTGGTCGAGCTGGTGCGCGAGGAGGGGCTCCACTTCGACCTCATCCACGCCCACGACTGGACGTGTTTTCCCGCGGGGCTGGCCCTGCGCGAAGCCACGGGCAAGCCGCTGGCCGTGCACGTGCACATCACCGAGTACGACAAGACCGGCGGCAAAAGCGCGGACCCGCGCGTCTGGGACGTGGAACACGCGGGCCTTCACGGCGCCGACAAGGTCATCGCCGTGAGCCAGCGCGTGAAGCGGGACTGCGTGGAGCGCTACTTCGCGGACCCGGGGCGCATCGAGGTCGTCTACAACGCCGCCGAGGGAGCGAAGCGAAAGCCCCGGCGCATCGCCAAGCGCACGCCCACGGTGCTCTTCCTCGGCCGGCTGACGCTCCAGAAGGGCCCGGACTACTTCGTGCGCGCCGCAGCGCGCGTGCTGGAGGTCAGGCACGACGTGACCTTCGTGATCGCCGGCACCGGCGACATGCTCCCCAAGCTCACGGAGCTCGTCGCCGAGCTGGGCATCGGTGATCGCGTCGTCTTCGCGGGCTTCGTCGGCCGGGACAAGATCTACGACCTCTACGAGCACGCGGACGTCTTCGTGGTCCCGTCCGTGAGCGAGCCCTTCGGCATCGTGCCCCTCGAGGCCATGCAGAGCGGCGTGCCGGTGATCCTCTCGCGGCAAACGGGCGCGAGCGAGATCCTCCGGCACGTGCTCAAGGTCGACTTCTGGGACGTGGAGGCCATGGCCGAGCGCATCCTCGAGGCCGTCTCCTATCCGCGTCTCCGCGCGGAGATCAGCCGCCGCGCCGAGAACGAGGTTCGTCGCCTGACCTGGGCCGACGTGGCCCACAAGACCGAGAAGCTCTACCGGCGCATGCTCGACCAGCCGCCGCCCTCCGCCTGAGCCCCCTCTTCGCCGAAACGAACGCCCCGTGCCCTCGGTCTGCCTCTACCTTCAGATTCACCAGCCTTGGCGTCTTCGGCGCTTTGGGGCCTTCGACATCGGTCAGGGCCACGGCTACTTCGACGACGAGGCGAACGAGAGCATCCTTCAGCGCATCGCTGCGCTCAGCTACGAGCCCACGGCGCGCACGCTTACGCGCCTCGTGCTGCAGCACCAAGGGGCTTTTCGCTGCGCGCTCTCCTTCAGCGGCTCGGCGCTCGAGCAGCTCGAGACCTACGCGCCGCGGGCCCTCGACGCCTTTCGCGAGCTCGTGGCCACGGGATGCGTGGAGATCCTCGCGGAGACCTCCCATCACTCGCTCGCGGCGCTCTTCGACCACGCGGAGCTCGACGCGCAGATCGCGCTGCACCGGGAACGCGTCGAGGCGGTCTTCGGCATGACCCCGGAGGTCTTTCGCAACACGGAGCTGCTCTACTCGAACGCCCTCGAGGCGCGCGTGGCCGGGCGCTACGCGGGCATGATCGTCGCCGAAGCGGTCACCCGGGGGCGTACGCCGGCCCACGTGTACCGCGGCGTCGGCGGCACGCGCCTGCTGCCCAAGAGCGAACGGCTCAGCGATGACATCGCGTTCCGCTTCACGGAGACGGGCTGGAGCGAGCATCCGCTCACGGCGGAGAAGCTCGCCCGCTGGATCGTCGAGCGCGGCGGTGACGTGGCTGGTCTCTTCATGGACTTCGAGACCTTCGGCGAGCACCTCCGCGAGGAGACGGGCATCTTCACGTTCCTCGAGGCGCTGCCCGAAGCCGTGCGCGAGGCCGGCGGCGACTTTGCGCTGCCCCGGGAAGTCCTGGCGCGCCACGAGCCGCAGGGCGTGCTCGACGTCTTCGAGTGGACGAGCTGGGCCGACGAAGGTCGCGATGCGTCGGCCTGGGTGGGCAACCCGCTCCAGGACGAAGCCTGCCGGGTCCTCTACAAGCTGCTCCGGCGCTGCAAGCTCCGGGACGACGACCCGAAGCTCCTCACGGACCTCCGCCGCCTCACGGCGAGCGACCACGTCTACTACATGGCGACGAAGGCCTTCGGCGACGGGACCGTGCACGACTACTTCAGCCCCTTCGAGTCCCCCTACGAGGCCTACATCGTGTTCATGAACGTGCTCCAGGACGTGCAGCGGCGCCTCGGGCTCCCGTCGCTCGGCGCGGGCCGCGCTTGAGCCCTCGTCGGTCCGGCGACGCGGCGCCGGAGCGGGAACGTTCGACGGGGACGAACGCCCTGCGTCGTTTTTCGTGCCGTAACGGCGCGCCGTCCCGGCGCTAGGTCCGGCCATGGTTGCAAGGACTCCAAGATTGGCCACGGCGGTCGTGCTCGTGGCGTTCGGTGGGTGCGACGCGCGCTTCGAGCTCATCGACGACTCGCTCGCCGGCAGCGCTGGCGCCGGCAACGACGCGGGCGTCGTCCTGGACCAGGGCCCGCCCGATCCCCAGGACGGCGGCATCCTGGACGGCGGCATCGTGGACGGCGGCTCGGACGCGAGCGTCGATGCGGGGCCGGGCGAGAGCGACGCCGGCATGCCGACGGGCGCCTCGGCCTTCGCCGGGTCCTTCGAGGGGCGCGCGGGCTACAGCGCCTCCGGGTCCGTGACCCTCGAGGACCTCGGAGGCGGCCGGGTGCGTATCTCGCTCTCCGAGGACTTCTCCACGGCTCGCGTGCCGGGTCCGGTGCTCATCGTCACGGACCGCACGGAGATCGGCCGGAGCCTCGACCGGAGCCGCGACATCATCGTGCACCGCTTCCAGGCCTCGGAGCTCGTTGGTGCGAGCACCTTCGAGGTCGAGGTCGAGCTGCCGGAAGCGCCGACCGTGTTCACCTACTGCGAGCCGTTCACGGTGGAGACCGGTCGGGCGCTCCTCGCCGAGGTGACGCCGTGAGCGCCCGCGTCGCCCTCGGCCTGGTCCTCGCGCTCTCGCTCTCGCTTCCGTCCTTCGCCGCGCCCTCGCGCGCCTCGGCCCAGGCCTGGGTGCGCGACGCTGGAAGCGGCTACGTGCAGCTTGGCTACCGCGTCATTCGCGACGCCGACCGCTTCTTCACGCCGGACGGGGACACGACGGCCTTTGCCCCCTACTCCCAGCACTCGCTGAACCTCTACGGCGAGCTCGGCCTCGTCGACCGCTGGCTCCAGGTCACCGTCGCCGGGGAGCTCTTTCGCCGAAACGTGCTCGTGGACCAGGCCGCGGTGGCCGGCGTGGGTGACTTTCGCGTCGGCGTCTACAGCGGCCTCTACGAGCCCGAATCCTCGGGGCGTGACGATCCCTTCCCCGTGCGCATCACCGCGGGGATCGAGCTCGGTCTCCCCACCGGCGACCCCAACCCGGACCCGGGCGTGGCCAGCACCGATCCGAGCTTCGCGCAGCTCGACGCCTTCGCCAACACGCTGCCCACGGGCGATGGCGAGGTCGACGTGACCTTACGGCTCCTCGCGGGCTGGGGGACGCGGATCCAGCGTCGCGGGCGCCCGAGCCTCGACGTCTACGCGACCGGCGGCGTCGGCTACGCCCTTCGCACGCAGCCGCGCGGGCTTCCGGACATCCTCGCGGGCACCGGCGACATTCGCGACCAGCTCCAGACGCGCCTCGAGCTGGGCATTCGCTCGAACCGCGCCGTGCTCGAGCGCTTCTGGTTCATCGTCCGCCACAGCGGCCTCTACGTCGTTCAGAACCGGAACGCGCGCGGCCAGCAGGGCTTCGCCGGCGTAGGCGACGGCGTGGAGGTGACCGGCGTCGGCGTGGTGGTGAGCGCGCGGCTCTGGGACACGCTGGCCGTTTCCTTTGGCGCCGACGGCGCCCTCGCCGCGCGGAACTTGCCGGCCCGGGCCGCCTACGACCTCTCCCTCTCCTACGAGTTCTGAGCGCCGCTTTTCGGAGGAGCCGCGCCCCGGGCGCGCTATGAGTCTTCCGTGCGCGCCGTCGACCTCCGCTCCGACACCGTCACCCGACCCACGCCCGCCATGCGCGCGGCCATGGCCGCCGCCGAGGTGGGCGACGACGCCTACGGCGAAGACCCCACGGTGCGCGCCCTCGAAGAACACTGCGCCGCGCTGCTCGGGAAGGAGAGCGCGCTCTTCGTCCCCAGCGGGACCATGGCGAACCAGATCGCGCTGCAGCTCCACTGCCGGCCAGGCGACCTGGTCTACGCCGGCGAGGACGCGCACCTCGGTCGCTACGAGGCCGGGGCCGCGAGCGCCTACGCCGGCGTTCAGCTCGAGACCGTGCCCTCGCCGGTGACGCTCGGGCCGGGGCTCTTCGATGGGCCGGCGCTGAGCGGCGTCTACCTCGGGGCGTGGCACGACCAGCCGCGACCGGGGCTCGTGGCCCTCGAGCAGACGCTGCGGCGAGTGCCAGGCCGCCGCCATTGTGCTTTCGGTTGATCCAGTCGAGTTCGAGGATGACACGCTCGCTGTCCGGATCGGCCCGGTTCGGAGTCGATGCCGGAACGCGGAATTCGGAGAGGCGCCAGGTGTACGCGGTC
>JBCCAW010000515.1:0-4326 GCA_039814655.1 Myxococcota bacterium
CGGCCATCCGCGGCGCATGCGCCCTGCGGCCCTGGATTGGCACCGCGCCGCTGCGCCAAGCTCTCCCGGTGCGCCGCGCGTCATTCGCGACCCCGGCCCGGGTCGCCTGGTTCGCCGTCCTCCTGGGCGGCCTCGGAGCGCTGGCCGCCCGTGCGCGCGAGTCCCTGCGCGCCCCGGGACCGGACCTGCACGCCGTCACCTACGTGGGCAGCGCAGCCTGCCGCCGCTGCCACACGGACCACTACGCGAGCTGGGCGCGCACGCACCACGGGCGCATGACGCGCGACGTCGCGGCGAACGGCGAGGCCGTGCTCGGCGCCTTCGACGGCCGCCGCCTCGCTTGGTTCGGCTGGGACCTCGAGCTTGCCCGCGACGCATCGGGAGCGCCGCGCGTGCGCGCCACGGGGCCCGCGGGCGAATCCCGCGATTGGATCGTCGGTCGCACGGTGGGCTCGCGGCGCATGCAGCAGTACCTGGCTCGCGAGCCCGACGGCACGTGGTGGCGCCTGCCGGTGGCCTGGCACGTGGGTGAGCAGCGCTTCGTTCACATGAACGGCGCCTTCCTCACGCCGGACCCAGAGCACGCCGCGGCGCCCGCCGAGGACTTCGAGCGGCACCTGAGCCGCTGGAACGACAACTGCGTCTTCTGCCACAACGTGGCGCCCCGGCCGGCGCCGCAGCCCGCGGGCGGCTTCGCGACGGAGGTAGCCGAACTCGGCGTGGCCTGCGAAGCCTGCCACGGACCCGGCGCCGCCCACGCGGCCGCCAACGCGGACCCTCTGCGGCGCTACGCGCTCCACTACGGCGACGGCGACGACGCCACGGTCGTCGACCCGGCGCGGCTCAGCGCCGAACGAAGCGCGGGCGCCTGCGGCCGGTGCCACGGCCAGAGAAAGACCGGCGACCTGGCCGCCGTGCTCCGGGAAGGCGAAGGCTTCGTTCCGGGCGACGACCTGGCCCGCACGAGCGAACCGCTCTGGGCGGACACGACGCTGAACGGCGAGGAGGACGTCTTCCGCGCGCGCTTCTGGCCGGACGGCAGCCCGCGGCTCACGGCCTACGAGTACCAGGGGCAGCTGCTCTCGCCCTGCAGCCAGCGCGGCGACGCCACCTGCACGACCTGCCACGGCATGCACACGGGCGACCCGGCCGGGCAGCTGCGGCCCGAGCTCGGCGAGGACGGGAGCTGCGTGGGCTGCCACGCCGGCGCGGCGGAGGACGGGCACGCACGCGCGGGCCACGAGGCGGTGGCGTGCGTGGACTGCCACCTGCCCCGCAACGTGTACGGCGTGCTGGCGGCGCATCGGACGCACCGGGTGCAGGTGCCGTCCCCGGGCGGACTCACGCCGGATGCCTGCACGACGTGCCACGTGTGCGCCGACCCCACCTCGCTCGGTGGCCGCCGTGGGCCGTCGATGCATGCGCGGCTCTTCGGCGGCGACCCTGTCGAACGGGCGCTCGCGGCGGACGCGCTCGGCCGCCACGCGGGCCAGGCCGTGCCCGAGGCGGAGCGGGCGACGGAGCGGGCGGCGGCGCTGGGCGCGCTGCTGCTCACGCTGCGCGACGACCCCTACCCCGCCGTTCGGCGGCTGGCCTTCGAGGCCGCACAGAAGCTCGGTGGCGACGCGCCTTGGGCGGACTACCGGCCGGGGAGCGCGCGGGCACCGCGGGAGGTCGCGCTCACGCGCATCGAAGCGACGCTCCGGGCGCGTGGCGTCCGCTGGACCCCGCCGGGACCGGAGGCCCGGGCCCACCTCGCGGAGGCGGGACGGGAGGGAGCGCTGTGGATCGGCGAGTGAACGAGCGGGGGTTGAGCGAAGCGCGACGGACGAGCGCGCGCTTCGGCTGGAGCGCGCTCTTCGTGGCGGCGCTGAGTGGTCTGGCTCTCGAGGCGGCGCACGGCTTCAAGCTCGCGCCGTACCTCGACGACGCGCTCACGCGGCTTCTGCTGACGCTGGCCCACGCGCACCTCGCGGGCCTCGCGCTGGCGGTGCTCGCGCACGGCGCCTTCGCGTCCCTCGACCCGGGCGCAGGGCCTTGGCTCCGCGTCGCGGCCGTGCTCATGCCTGCGGGCTTCGCGCTCGGCGCCATCGCGCACCCGGAGGGCGACCCATCGTGGCCCATCGTGCTGGTGCCGCTCGGCGCGCTGGCGCTCCTGGTCGGCCTCGGGCGCATGGCGCGTGCTGCGTGGCGCTCGGGTCCTACCGACTGAACACCCCACGATTGCAGCGGGCACCGTGGGCCGATACAGGACGGCATGCGTCTCCCGGCCGCTCTGACGAGCCTCTTCCTCGGATGCGCGAGCACGACCGCGCTGCCATCGCTTGAAGCGGAGGACGCGGGAGCGGCCGACGCCCGTTCCGAAGCACGCGACGCCAGCATGAGCGACGCCGGTGCTCGCGACCTCTCGGAAGACCTGAGCGGATCGGACGACCCGATAGGCGAGTTCTGCGTGCCCCAGGTCGTGCCCGACCCCAACGGCTTTGCGCCGGGCGGGTTGTTCCTGGAGACCGGGTCTCCTGCCTGCGGGGGCGGGGTGTGCATTGTCTACAACGACTACCCCGAGGCGATGAGCCTCGACCCGCGCGACACCCGGGAAGCGTGCGAAGCACGCGGGGACGCCGAGTGTGACGGCCTCCCGGACCAGGCCCTGCTCGACGCGGTGCTCTACTGCACCTGCCGCTGTGGCGGGCCGGTCGAGGATCCGAGCCGCTACTGCGCGTGTCCCGAGGCCTTTTCGTGCGTAGCGAACGTCGTTGGGGGTTCAGATCCCGACCTCGCGGGGGACTACTGCATCCGCATCGTCCCGGAGCTAGGCATCCCCTAGCGGCGGCGCGCCAGGAGCCGGTGAATGGGCAGGCCGTCTTCTTCGGCGCGGGCCTCGCGGTTCGAGACGCTGCCGAAGGGGTTGTGGCCCAAGGCCGCGCTCTCGACCTCGAAGGCGAGGTGCTGCGAGGCCAAGCTCACGTAGAGCGCGTGCCGGTCCTCGACGTCGGTCTGCACGAAGAGCGCGCCACCGGGCGTGAGGAGCCGGGCGAGCGTGTCGAAGAAGCTCGGGCCGAGCACGCGGCGCTTGGTGTGGCGCTTCTTCCACCACGGGTCCGGGAAGTGCACGTAGGCGCGGGCCACGGAGCCGTCGGGGCCCGAGCGCGCCAGCGCCTCGCGCGCGTCCGCCGCCCAAATGGCCACGTGCGGGAGCTCGAGGCGCGCGACGCGCTCGGCGACCTTGGTGGCCCATTTGGCCTTGATCTCGATCCCCAGCAGCCGGGCATTCGGGGCCGCCTCGGCCCGGCGAAACACGCTCATGCCGCGACCGAAGCCGATGTCGAGCTCAAGGAGCCCGGACCCCGGCGCGACGGTGCCGAGGTCGATGGAGCCGTCGGGCGGACGCGGCGCGATGAGGTCATAGCGCGGCGCCCCGTCGTGACGCCGGGGCAGGTCGCTCGGACCCGGGGTTTCGTTGTCGGCCGCAGGCTCGCCGTTTCCGCCGTCCATGGCCCGGAGAACTGGCGCCCCGGCGGAGCCCCGTCAACCGGTCACCGCTCGAGCACGAGGGTCCAGACGTCGTCACTGAAGGAGGCGTCGAGCACGCGGTGCGTCGCGACCCCGAGGCGGAGCGCGAGCGCCTCCTCGCGAAGCTCCGCGAGGAGCGGCGCCAGCGCACCGTCGTCGTCGCCACACGCGCGCATCGCAGCCGCGAGGGCCGGCAAGCACGCCGGGAGCGCCCCTTCGGACACGAATCCACGGAACGCCGAACGGACGGCCCCGGGACCGCCGCGGGCGTCCTTGGGGAACACCGCGCGGAAGCGCCCTTGGAGGGTGCAGCAAGGCCGGCCGCACGCGTGCAGCACCGCGGTCTCGAGCGTCGGGGTGGCCACGGGGCCAGTCCTACGACCTCACGGGCCGGCCGTCAGGGTCCCGCGGCAGGACCCTCGCCCGCTCAGGCGAACCGCCGCCGTGGGGACCCGACGCTTTAGGGTGCGGACTCCTCCGTGTCCCGTGGCGGCGTGTCGCGGCGTGCGTCTTCGAACTGGCCGCCCCGGAGGACAAGGTTTCCGGAGCGGCCAGCCGACCTGCAGACCAAACAACGTGAAGACGATGCCATGGGTCCGGGCAGTCCGTGCTTTCAATGCGTTTCAGCCACGTGACCACTCTGTGTCACGCGGCGTGCGCGCTTCGCTCGCGGCGCGACTCGCGACCGGGAAGGTCACGTTGAGCGTCGACGTCAACGTCGGCGACCCCGTGATTGTCGCGCCCGTCCGCACTGCCGTCCCCGTCCTTCTCGGGGACGAGAGCATCCACGTCCCGGCTCCAGGAATCGCCGAG
>JBCCAW010000085.1:0-14585 GCA_039814655.1 Myxococcota bacterium
CGGGCCGCCGCCAAGGCCGCCTCTTGCGACGCGAGCGCTTCGCTCACGGCGTCCCGTTCGCCGCGTAGCCGGCGAACCTGTTCGTCGGCCGTGTGCCGTGCGGCGCGCGCGGTGGCGAGCTGGCTGGCGAGCGCCGCGCCGGTCTCCCGGCTCGTGGCCAGCGCCGTGCTCACGCGCTCCGCGCGCTCGGAGAGCCGTTCGCTCGCGTCTCGTTCCGCCACGAGATCGGCTTGCACCGCCGCGGCTTCGGCCCGGGCCCGTTCGGCTTCGAGGCGCCGTTCGGCGGCGCGGGTGTGCATGGCGCCGACGCCGGCGCTCGCGAGGGCCACCAGGGTCACGAGCAGGGGCACGAGCCAGCGGAGCGTCGCCCGGCGCCGGTCCCGGCGCTCCTCCGGCGCCGTGAGCCGGGCGAGCTCGAGGGCGAAATCATCCGCGGTGGGTCGTTCGTAGGGGTCCAGGCTCATCCAGCGGGCGAAGTCCTTGCGCAGAAAGCGCAGGTCCTTCCGCGTCGGGAGCGGAGGCCGGGCGATGGCCCTGCGCTCGACGAAGGCCTCGACAGCTCCGGCGGGCACGTCCTCCTCCGTGTCGGGCTCGAGCGCGTTCCGGAGCGCCAGCGCCAGGGAGAACACGTCCGCCTCGACGGTGACCTTCGGCTTCGGGCTCGTCGGGCAGAACTGCGCGGCCACCTCCGGCGCGAAGTAGGTCGGCGTGCCGGCCACGAGCATCTCCGCGGCGGTGGTGGAGACGCCGAGGTCGATGAGCACCGGGAGCAGCGTCCCGTCGCCCAGCTCCGCGAGGAAGATGTTGTCCGGCTTCACGTCTTGATGCCGGAGCCCGGCCGCGTGCATGGCCGCGAGGCCGCGAGCGATGGGCTCGAAGATCGTTCGCGCGTCGGCCCGGCTCAGCGGCGTGCGCTCGAGGCGCGATTGCAGCGTCTCGCCGTCATACCAGGGCATCACGAACCAGAGCCGCTCGTCGTGCCAGCCGTGGTCCTTGAACTGCACGACGGCCGGGTGAAATACCGACGCGATGTGCTTGAGTTCGCGGAGCGCCGCGTCCCGGGCGGCCGGGTCCCGGCTTGGCTGGTGGAGGAGTTTCAGGGCCACCACGTGCCCCGGAACCTCCCGATCTTCCGCGCGGTACACGTCGCCGAAGGCACCGGTGCCCACGCGGGCCTGGAGCACATAGCGCGCGCCCAGGCAGGTACCCGGGGCGAGGGCGTCGTCGGACTCGATGAGGGTCCCATCGCGCGAGCTCACGTCTGCCGTGCGCGAACGAGCGAGGCTCGGCTGGTCGAGGGCGAAGGCCTCCACCAGCCGAGGCCGCAAGCCGGCGCCTTCGTCGCAGGCGAGGAGCGCCGCCGCCGTCGCCGTCGCGCGCTCGAGGTCCGCGAGCACGTCCCCGATGTCGCGGGAGAGCACGAAGGCGAGCTCCGCGGGCCGAAGCTCCCGCGCGTGCCGGAGCTCCAGGAGCTCCGCGTCGGCGTCGCTCAGGCCCCCGCGAAGCGCCGCGAGCGCCGTCGCGTCGAAGCGCCGCGGGGCCCGCCAGGGGAGCCGGCCGGTCTCGGGCCGGAGTCCCTGCACGAGGCGCCGTGCGTGCGCGTAGAGCCGGGCCCGAAGTCCCGGCGCGGCCTGGAGCGCGTCCACGCGAAGCTCGGCGATCTCGCGCTGCAGCCGCTCGAAGAGCGCGGCCCCGCGCTCGGGATCGCCGACGCGCACCACGAGGTACTGGCGTAGGCCCTCGGCATAGTGGCGAAGCGCCCGCTCGGGAAGCGCCTCCGGCGGGCGCCCCTCGCGGACGAGCGCGTGCGCGGCGCGCGCGAGCATGGAGCCATCGCTGGCCGGAAGGGGCGGCGGCTCCGCGACGACGGTGCCGGGACTGGAGGGAACGGCGCTCACCCCCTCGAGCCTGCCCGAGGGGGACGGAAAGCCCGCAATTCTCGACAGGCGAGAAACGTTGGCCCGGGCGCGGGGCAAGCCGGGTTTCGGTGACATGTACGTCCTGTTTCCCGTAGCCTCTCGCCATGCGCCGCCCCTTGCTCCCCTTGCTCTCCCTCGCCTTTGCCCTCGCCTGCACCTCGGAAGACCCGGCGGAGCGCGCGTCCGAGCTCGCCTTCGTGGTCGCGTCGACGGCGCCGAGCGAGCGGGCCGGGGTGGGCGCGCTGGCCTCGATTCCGGGCGACGAGGGTGTGGGCGTGGCGCGCTCCGCCGCGACGAGCGGTCCCCGGGACGCGGTCGTGCTCGTGCATGGCAACGGCGGCGCGCCGAGCGACTGGGCCGCCACGGTGAGCGAGCTGCTGGCCCACGGCTGGGCGGCGAGCGAGATCTTCCGGCCCTCCTGGGGCTCGTCCTTCTGCGTCGCCTGCAACAACCACTGCGGCAGTGAGATCGCACCGGTGCGGGCCGCCATTCGCGACGCGCTGGCCGTCTCCGCCACCGGGCGCATCGACGTGCTTGGCCACTCCATGGGCGTCACGCTCGCGGGCCGGGCCATCCTCGAGGAGGGCGCGGCCTCGGATGTCGACGCCTTCGTCAGCGTCGTCGGGGCCTTTCGGGGGTTGCGAAGCTGCGGCAGCTACCCCTTTAGCGTGCCGAACGCGACCTGCGGATATTGCGGTCTGAGCGTGGGCAGTCCACTCGTGAGCTCCCTGCGGAGCCGCCGCTTCGGTGCCTTCCAGGCGGCGCTCTACAGCACCGTCGACGGCGTCGTGTGCAACTGCGGCTTCGGCTACAGCGCGTCGTGCTGCAACGTCTCCGGCCGGCACACGGGGATCCCGGACGTCGTCGACTGGGCCGCCAACACGGGGCTTGGCCACTTCGCGAGCCAGAGCAACACGCCGGCGACCCAGCGCGCGCTCATCGAGTAGCGCGCCGCAAGCGTCGAGCCTCAGTAGGCGAGCGGCACGACGACGCGCAGGAGCGCGACGATCAGCAGCGCGCCGAGGAGGTTCAGGACCGCGCCCTTCCGCATCATGGTCGGGAGCGGCACGAGACCGGTTCCGAACACGATGGCGTTGGGGCCCGTCGCGATGGGGAGCATGAAGGCGCAGCTCGCGGCGAGGCCCACGCCGAGCGCCGGCGCCGTGGGGTCCACGTCGAGCTCCACGCAGATCGCGAGCACGAGGGGGACTAGCATGTTGGCGCTCGCCGTGTTGCTGCAGACCTCCGTGAAGAAGATCGTGAAAACCGTGACGAGCACGGTCAGCGTCCACATGCCCTCGACGCCCGTGGCGGCCACGAAGCCTTGCGCCAGCACCGCCGCGAGGCCCGTTGCGAACATCTGCGTGCCGAGGGCGATGCCGCCACCGAAGAGCATGATGATGCCCCAGTCGATGCGGGCCGCGTCGTCCCAGGGGAGCACGGGCCGGCGGTCGTCGTCATCGAAGAGGAAGAGGGGCAGCGACGCGAGCAAGGCCACGGCGCCGCCTGGCAAGGCCGCGGAGAGGGCGCGGCCCGCCTCGAAGCCCGCGCTCTTGAGCAGGCCTGGTGCCATCCATCCGACCACGGCCAGGGCGAAGGCGAGGGCTGTGACGCGTTCACCGCGGCTCCAGGGTCGCGTCTCGCGCTCCACGTCCCGTGCGCCTTCGCCGGGCGGAAGAAGGCGCAGGGAAACGAAGTACACGAGCAGCGCCATGAGCAGCGCCGCCGGGAGGCCCACCTTCATCCACTCGATGAAGCCGAAGTCGGTGCCGCGCGCCTCCCCCAGAAATCGCGCCGTGATGAGGTTGGGCGGGCTGCCGACGAGGGTCCCGAGGCCGCCCACGCTGCAGCCATAGGCGAGGGTGAGCAGCCCGCCCTGCCGTTCCTCGTCCGTCGAGGGCCCGGCGAAGGTGCCGAGGAGAATGGGCGCCAGAATGGCCGTGGTCGCCGTGTTGCTGACCCACATGGACAGCACGACGCCGGCCAGGAGAAAGGCGAAGCGGATCGCCCGCGGCTGCCCGCGCACCCAGCCGGCGCCGGCGAAGGCGAGCGCGAGGCGCCGGTCGAGGCCGTGCCGCATCATGGCCCGCGCGATGAAGAAGCCGCCCACGAACAGGAAGAGCAGGGGGTCGGCGTAGCTGGCAAAGGCCGTGCGCGCGTCGCAGATGCCGCTCGCCACGAGCCCGGGACCTACGAGCAGCGCCGTGGCGGCGATGGGGATCACCTCGGTGACCCAGGCGATGACGACCGCGGAAAAGAGCGCGGCCATGGCCTGCGCCTCCGGCGCCAGGCCCAGCGGCGCGACGTGGAGCGAGACGAACGCGAGCGGCGCCATCACGAGCCCAGCGCGCCGCCGGCCGGGACTGGGAGCGGGGGTGGTCGGCCCGGGTTCCATGGAGCCCCGCAGCATAGTCGGGAGGCCGGCGGAGGCGGGTACGGACACGGAGACGGACCCGGAAACGGACACGGACCCGGAAACGGACACGGACACGGACCCGGACCCGGACCCGGACACGGACCCGGAAACGGAAACGGAAACGGAAACGGAAACGGCCCCCCCGCGGCCCGCCCGGTTGTCCTCCGGACCGGGAACGCTAAGACCGGCTCGTGCGCTGCCTCGTCGGTCTCGTCGTCCTATGGAGCGCCTGCGGGCCCACCGTGCGGGGGGAGCTTCGGGACGCCCGGGAGGCCCGAACGCCGCCCGGCGAGTTCGTCGTGCGCTGGGCGGAACCCCCCGGGCCCCTCGGCGGTCAGGAGCTGGTGCTCCGCGGCGGTGCGGACGGGGGCGTGCTGACTCATCAGCGCTTTCGCCCGAGCTTTCTCACCGCCGACGACGCGCCGGAGACGCGCCTGGCGGGCGCCGGACCGAGCCTCGAGGACGCCGGAGACGACGCGCCGGGCCCGGTCGCCGCCGAAGCCGCCGTGAGCGCCGAGGCCTTGCTCGGTCTCGTCGAGCTCCTGCTCGAGGTGGAGGCCTGGGAGGCGCCGGAGCCCAGCGTGCTCGCGCCGCCGCTGGACGGGCGCGAAGCCACCCTCGAGATCCGCGTGGGCGGG
Source organism: Myxococcota bacterium (assembly GCA_039814655.1). GTDB lineage: Bacteria > Myxococcota_A > Polyangia > Polyangiales > Houyiibacteriaceae > CALCTH01. Next base: position 4,974 of record JBCCAW010000085.1, read on the forward strand.
TCCCGCAGCCGGGTGCTCGTGGCCCTGGCCGACCTTCCGAGTGAGGGCCGGCTGGTGCGGGTGCGTGAGGCGCTGCTCGGCCTCCTCGGGGCCCGCTGATCCGTGCTCTCGTCCCTCTTCGTGGCCCCGGCCCGGCGCCAGCGCATCGTTGGCCTCGCGCTCCCGATCATCGGCGGCATGGTCAGCCAGAACGTCCTCAACCTCGTCGACACGGGCATGGTGGGAACCCTCGGAGACGAGGCCCTCGTCGCCGTCGGGCTAGGAGGCTTTCTGAACTTCGTGCTCTCCGCCGCCATCCTCGGCCTGGGCGCCGGCGTGCAGGCCATGTCCGCGCGCCGCGTCGGCGAGGGACGCAGCGCCGACGTTGCCGTACCGCTCAACGGCGGCCTGCTCCTCGCCGGCCTCGCGTCCGTGCCCCTTTCAGGTCTCCTCATCGCCCTCGCGCCCGGCTTCGTGCCGTGGTTCTCCGAGGACCCAGCGGTCGTGGCGACCTGCACGCCCTACCTTCAGGTGCGCCTCGTGGCCATGGCCGCCATGGCCGCCAACGTCGCCTTTCGCGGCTTTTGGAACGCCACGGACCGGAGCGGGCTCTACATGGGCACGCTCATCGTCATGCACGCCGTCAACATCGCCCTCAACTGGGTGCTGATTTACGGCCATCTGGGCGCGCCGGCGCTCGGCGCCACCGGGGCTGGCGTCGCCTCGGCGATCGCGACCTGGGTCGGCACCGTGAGCTACTTCATCCTCGGCGCGAAGCTCGCCCGGGCCGAAGGCTTCCTGGGCGGTCTTCCGGACCGGGAGACGCTCCGCACCATGCTCCGGCTCTCGGTCCCCGCCGGTGCGCAGCAGCTCTTCTTTGCCGGAGGCATGACCCTCTTCATCACCTTCATCGGCCGCGTGGGTACGGCGCACGCGGCGGCGTCCAAGGTCATCATCGACCTCATGCTGCTCGGCATTCTCCCGGGCCTCGGCTTCGGTCTGGCTGCGGCGAGCCTCGTGGGGCAGGCGCTCGGCCGCGACGAGCCCGAGGACGCGGAGCGCTGGGGTTGGGAGGTTGCGCGGCTGGCCGCTCTGACCGTGGGGCTCCTGTCGCTCCCGGCCATACTCGTGCCCGACCGTCTCCTCGGGGTCTTCCTCCACGATGCCGAGACCCTCGCGCTCGCAGAGGTCCCCCTGCGGCTCGTGGCCGTGTTCCTCGCCACGGACACCATTGGTAGCGTGCTTCAAAACGCCTGCGTGGGAGCCGGCGACACCCGCCGCATCATGCAGGTCAGTGTCTCGCTCCAGTGGCTGCTGCTTCTTCCGCTCGTCTATCTGCTGGGTCCCGTGCTCCAGTCGTCGCTCGCGCTCCTGTGGGGCGCGAACGTGCTCTACCGGCAGCTCCAGGCCGGGATTTTCGCCGCCCTCTGGCGCCGCGGGGCCTGGAAGCGCATCGAGGTGTGAGCGCCCGTGGGTGCCTTCCCCTTTTTTGGTAACGCCGCGGGCGCCGAGAGGACCGACCCTGAGGCATGCGTGATTCCCTCGACCTCAACGAGGTGGCGACCTTTGCTCGCGTCGTCGACGCCGGCAGCTTCAGCGCCGCGGCCGCGGAGCTCGGCGTACCCAAGTCCACGGTGAGCCGGCGCGTCGCCCGCCTCGAGGAGCGCCTCGGGGTGCGCCTTCTCCAGCGCTCGACCCGGCGCATGCACGCGACGAGCGAGGGCGAGCGTTTCCACGCGCGCATCGCCGGGGCGCTCCAAACGCTCGGGGAGGCCGGAACGGAAGTGCGCGAGGGCAACTCCCATCCGCGAGGTTTGCTGCGCCTGACCGCTCCCATGGATTTCGGTCACTTCGTTCTTGGCGGCCTCACGGCGCGCTTCCTCGAAGCCCATCCCGAGGTGAACGCCCACGTCGTGCTCACCAACCGCGTCGTGGACCTCGTCGGCGAGGGCTTCGACATGGCCGTGCGTGCGGGAAACCTCCAGGACTCCTCGCTCGTGGCGCGCCGTATCGGGAGCGCCGACTGCCTGCTCTACGCCAGCCCCGGCTACCTCGCCGTGGCGGGAACGCCGGAGCGTCCGGAGCAGCTCGCGCGCCATCGCGCCATCCTCTTCCGGGCCGGAGCGGAGCGAACGCGTTGGCCCCTCGAGGGCCCCGGAGGCGAGCAGGTCGAGGTCGAAGTGCGCGGGGCCCTCGACACCGACGACCTCAGCTTCGTGACCGCCGCCGCCATCGCCGGCGGAGGCATCGGCCTCGTCCCCAGCTTCCACGTCACGGACTGCTTGTCCGACGGGCGACTCGTGCGGGTCCTGCCCGGCTGGCGCCAGCGCAGCGGAGGGCTCCACGTCGTTTATCCGAGCGCCCGTCATCTCGCGCCGAAGGTGCGGGCCTTCCGCGACTTCCTCCTCGAGGAGCTGCCCCCGCTGGGCGCGGACGCCGCACGGAAGAAACGACCGGAGGCGAGGCCGCCCGCCGCGACCGGTAGCGCCCGCGCGTAGCGGTCCTTCGCGTTCGCCCTCAGGTCGTGCCGAAGAGCCGGTCGCCGGCGTCGCCGAGGCCCGGAACGATGTAGCCCTTCTCGTTGAGCCGCTCGTCGATGGCCGGGGTGTAGATGGGCACGTCCGGGTGCGCCGCATGGAACGCCTCGATGCCCTCCGGCGCCGCGACGAGGCAGACGAACTTCACGCGCTTCGGTCCCGTGCGGAGCACGCGCGCCGTCGCGGCGATGGCCGAGTTGCCCGTCGCGAGCATGGGATCGCAGACGATGACCTCCCGGTCCCCCATGTCCCGGGGCACCTTGAAGTAGTACTCGTGCGCCTCGAGGGTCTTCGGGTCCCGGGCCATGCCGATGTGACCGACGCGTGCCGAGGGGAGCACGGCGAGCATCCCGTCGCGGATGCCGTCCCCCGCGCGCAACACGCTGATCACGACCACCTTCTTCCCGTCGAGCGTCGGCGCCTGCATCGTCGTGAGCGGCGTCTCGATCTCCTCCAGCCTCGTGGGCAGGTCACGCGTCACCTCGTAGGCGAGGAGCATGCTGATCTCCTGCAGGAGCCGGCGAAACGCCCCCGTCGAGGTCTCCCGGCGCCGCATGATCGTGAGCTTGTGCTGAATGAGCGGATGCTCGATGTGGTGGACGACGCTCGCCATGGGACCGAAGTATCGGGTCCCGAACGGGAAAGGGAAATTCTCGGCCCGTGGACGGTCCCCGGGTCAGGCCCCAGAGAGCCGCCATGAGTGACCCCTTCGAGCGCGAGGCGCCCGCGCCGCTGACCATCGCCATGGCTGGGGCGTCGGGCTTCGTCGGTACCGCGCTTCGCAAGGCGCTCCGCGGCCGGCACGCCATCGTGGGCCTCACGCGCTCGCCGAACGTGGCCGAGCGCGGTCAGGGGGAGCCGAACGAAGAGTGGCGACACTGCGACCTCTTCTCCCTGAGCTCCGTGACCGCGGCCATGGAAGGCGCGGACGTCGCCATCTACCTGGTGCACTCGATGCTCCCCTCGTCGAGGCTCACGCAGGGCAGCTTCGAGGACCTGGACCTCATCCTCGCGGACAACTTCGCTCGGGCCGCGGCGCACCATGGCGTGCGGCAGATCGTCTACATCGGGGGCCTGGTCCCGCCAGGCAAGCTCTCGACGCACCTCGAGAGCCGCCACGAGGTCGAACGAACGCTCGGGAGCACCGGCGTGCCGGTCACCTCGCTCCGCGCGGGGCTCATCGTGGGCCCCGGTGGTTCCTCGACGGACCTCCTCGTGAAGCTCGTGAAGCGGCTGCCGATCATGGCGCTCCCGAGCTGGACGCGCTCGAAGACCCAGCCCATCGCCATCGCCGACGTGGTGAGGGCCGTCGAGGTGTGCCTCGACCACCCGGCGGCGCGCGGTCGCTCCTTCGACCTCGGCGGGGCCGAGGTCATGACCTACGCGGACATGATCGCGCGAACCGCGGCGAAGCTAGGCCAGAAGCGCCCCACGGTGAGCGTGCCGCTCATCACGCCGCGGCTCTCGCGGCTTTGGGTGTCGCTCGTCACGGGCGCGTCCTCCTCGCTGACGGGACCTCTCGTCGAAAGCCTCCGGCACGACATGCTCGCCGAGGACAACGAGCTTCATCAGCACCTCGCGAGGCGTGGGCTCGTGTCCTTCGACGACGCGCTGCAGCGGGCCCTCGAGCCCGACGGGCGACCGAAGCCCAACCCGCGCGCGGCCGTGCGGAAGCGTGACGATGGCGTGATTCGAAAGACGAGCGTGGCGCGCTCCGTGCAGCGCCTCCCCTTGCCTGCCGGTCGCCGCGCGCGCTGGGTGGCAGCGGAGTACATGCGCTGGCTGCCGAACTTCGTGTGGCCCCTTCTCCGCGTGCGCATCGACGGCCTCAAGGTGGCCTTCCGGCTGAGCTTTTTACCCCTCGTGCTGCTTCGCCTGCGCCTCGAGCCGGACGAGAGCAGCGACGGTCGCCAGTACTTCGCCGTCATCGGCGGGGCGCTGGCCAAGACCCCGGCCGAGCGGCCGGGGCACCTGGAGTTCCGCGAGGTGCTCGAGCGCTCGGCGGTCATCGCGGCGGTGCACGATTTCGCGCCGCGCCTTCCTTGGTACGTCTACAACGCGACGCAGGCCCTCGCGCACCTTTGGGTGATGAACGGCTTCGGCCGCCACCTTGGCCGGGCGGCGCCGGAGCCCGACGCGCCCGCTAGGCGCCCACGGGGAGCGCTTCCGGCTGCTTCGGAAGCGCAGCCGTCAGCACCTCCGCCCCCGCCTCCGTGACGAGCACGTCGTCTTCGATGCGAATGCCGCGCACGTCCGCGAAGGCCTCGAGGCGCGCCCAGTCGACGCGGTCGCGGGCCCAGGCGCGGCGCTCCGGGTCCTGGAGGATCCCAGGCACCTGGTAGAAGCCGGGCTCGATGGTGACGGCCATGCCCGGCGCGAGGTCACGGTCGAGGCGCAGGTAGCCGAGGCCGAATTGCGCGCTCCGCTGGCGCCCCGGCGCATAGCCGGCCCGGTCGCCGAGGTCCTCCATGTCATGCACGTCGAGGCCGAGGAGGTGCCCCACGCCGTGCGGAAAGAAGAGCGCGTGCACGCCCTCGGCCACCAGCTCGTCCGGATCGCCGCGCAGGATGCCGAGCTCCACGAGGCCTCGCGCGAGCACGCCGCAGGCCTCGATGTGCACGTCGCGGTAGCGAACGCCCGGGGCCACCTTTGCGATGGCGGCCTCCTGCGCGGCGAGCACCGCGGCGTAGAGATCGCGCTGCGTCGACGTGAAGGTCCCGCTCACGGGCCAGGTGCGCGTCACGTCGCCGGCCCATCCTCCCGCGGTCTCGGCGCCCACGTCGGCGAGCAGCAGGTCCCCCGCCGCGCAGGTCCCGTCGCTCTTGCGCTGATGCAGCACCTCGCCGTGGACGGTCACGATGGGCCCATAGGCCGTGTCCATTCCGCGGCGGAAGAAGGCCTCGAGCATGGCAGCGCGCACGACGTGTTCGCGCACGCCCGGGCGCGTGGCGGCCATGCCCGCCCGGTGAGCCGCGACGGTCGCGTCGGCGGCGCGACGAAGCTCCGCCTGGGCGTGGCCGTCGTGGTGAAGGCGCAGCGCGATGAGAGCGTCGGCGAGCGCCTGGTCCCTGGCGTCGTCCAGCGAGGGCTCACGCCCGAGCAGCCGCGCTAGCTCCGGCGTGCGCGCGCTCGGGAGGCTGGCGTTGCCCCCCTCGAGTTCCTCGAGGGCCGCGACGGGCAGCCCGAGCGCCCCGGCCAGCGCGTCCCGGTCCGGCGACGCGCCGTGCCAGAGCGCGTCGTCCACTGGAGGCGTCGGAAGGTGCAGCGTCCCCGCGTCACCTCCGCCGATGCTCAGGACCGCGCCCTCGAGCGGCGCGCCGACCAGGTAGAGGAAATGGCTCGATGCCCGGAACGGGTAGGCGTTCGCTTCGTAGTTGCGCGGAGGCGCGGTGCCCGCGGCGAGGAGCGCGCGCTCGGAGAGACGCGCGGCGAGACGGCGCCGGCGCGCGGCCGTCGCCGCGGCGTCGAAGCCTGAGGGGAGCAGGGCAGCCATGGCCCCATCATGGCCCGCGCCGGCGCAGGAGAGGAATGCCCGCGCTACTCCGCGGCGACGATCCGGCGGACGCGTCCCTGAACGAGGTACGCGACGTAGAGTTCGCCGCGGCCGTCTTCTCCGAAGCTGGCCAGGCCCGTGGCTCGCCCGTCGCCGCCGGCGGAGAGCTCCGGGAAGCGCTCATGCTGCACCACGGCGCCCTCGCAGCGACGCACGCCGGCGATCTGATCCGAGCGGAAGTCGCCGTAAAGGTAGAGCCCCTCGAGCGCCGGGATCGCTTCGCCGCGGTAGACGTAGCCGCCGGTGATGGACACGCCGGGTCCGATGGGCTGGTCGCTCTCCCCGTGGGCGTAGACGAGCAAGGGGTCCACGCGGTCCACGGCCAGATCCGTGTTGCCCGCGTTGAACACGCTGAACCCCTCGTACGCGCGCCAGCCGAAGTTGGCTCCCGCCGGGGCGCCCGCCGGGAGAAAGTCGATCTCCTCGAAGGCGTTCTGCCCCACGTCGCCGATCCAGAGGTCCCCGGTCACCCGGTCGAAGCTGAAGCGCCAGGGGTTGCGCAGCCCGTAGGCCCAGACCTGGGGCTGGCCCTCGGGCAGGGTGAAGGGGTTGCCCGCGGCGGCGAAGGTCGGCGCGGCGTCGACGTCCAGGCGCAGCAGCGCGCCGAAGAGCGTCGTGCGGTCGAGGCCGTTGCCGACGGTGCCGAAGCGGTCGCCGGCCCCGCCTTCGTCACCCATGGCGACGAAGAGGAAGCCGTCGGGCCCGAAGGCCAGCATGCCCCCGTTGTGGTTGGGCCGGGAGTCTTCGACCTCCATCAGCCGCTCGACCTCGTCCGGAAGCGCCTGGAAGGGAGCCTCCGGGTCCCGCGCGTATTCGGCGACCACGTTGCGGCGAGGCTCCCCGGGCGTGAGGAACACGAAGAAGCGGCCGTTGCTCGCGTAGTCCGGATGAAAGGCGAGGCCGAGGAGGCCCTGCTCGGAGTCCGTGAGCACCTCGCCGCGCACGTCGAAGAAGGGCGTGTCTCGAACGGCGCCGTCCTGGACGACGACGATGCGCCCTTCCTTTTCGACCACGTAGAGCGTGTCCGGGTCCCCCGGGGCTGCGGTGACGTAGACCGGCTGCGCGAAGGTATGGCCCGGAGCGACGTCGACGGCGGCGAGCGTCGGGAAGTCCGCCGGGGCGCAGGGCTCACCGGCGTCCGTGCCCTGGTCGTCCGTGCCCTGGTCGTCCCCGCCCAGGTCGTTCGAGGCGTCGGCGGCGGGGCCCAGGTCGAAGGCAGCGTCGGGGCTGGCGTCGGAGCTTCCGGTGCCGGCGCTCCCGCAGCCGAGCACGAAGGCGAGGACCAAAGGGCGGTGGCGCGTCATGCAGAGCATGTAGCCGGCCCTGGGGCCGACGTCATGGGCGGGACGTTTCGCCATCGTCCACGTGGCGTCCCCTCGCCGTCACCGTTGCCCCGCGCCCCGGCCTCGCGGTAGGCATGGCCGCCATGTCCGCCGCACGTCCCTATCGGGAGGTCACGCCCGCCGCCGTGATCCTCGGCGTCTTCCTCGGCGCGATCATGACGATGTCCTTCGTCTACATCGGGCTGAAGCTCGGCTTCGGGCTCCCGGGCTCGACCGTCGCCGCCATCCTGGGCTTTGCCGTGCTTCGCGGCGCTGGCCGGCGTCTCGGCGCCAAGGACGCCGGGAGCATCGTCGAGAACAACATCAACCAGACCGTCGCGTCGGGCATCAACACGGCCTCGAGCGGCGTGGTGTTCACCTTCCCGGCGCTGCTCCTCCTCGGCGCGGACTTCGATCCGCTCATGGTCATCTTCAGCGCCATCGCCGGGTCCTTCATGGGCATCGTGGTGATCATCCCGCTCCGGAAGCAGATGCTGGAGATCGAGCGGCTCCGCTTCCCCTCCGGCGTGGCCGTCGCCACGATCCTCAAGACGCCCGGCGCCGGCGCCGAGAAGGCCAAGCGCCTCGCCGGCGGCTTCGCCGTGGCCGTCGCCATCACGCTGGCGACCAACTTTCACGTCGTGCCCGAGACCCTCGAGCTCGGCGCTGGGCTGGGTGTGGGTTTTGGCATCCCGGGGGCGGGCGCCGCCGGCGTCTACGTCGTGGGCACGAGCCTCGCGCTCTCCATGGCCAACTTCGGCGCCGGGCTCCTGAGCGGCCGGGGCGGCTTGGCCTTCGCCGTAGGCGGTGTGCTCGCGTGGTGGTTCGTGGCGCCCTACGCGGTCGCCCAGGGCTGGCTACCCGGGAACCCGAGCGGCGGGGACCTCTTCGGTGGCGTGTACTTCGGCATGCTCCGGCCCGTGGGCATCGGCGTACTCATCGGTGGCGCGCTCATCAGCGTCCTGCTCGCCTATCCGGCGCTCAAGGGCGCCATTCAGGGCCTCCGCTCGGCCGCGAAGCTGGCCAAGCAGGGCTCCCAGGCCGAGGAACTCTCGCCCAAGGTGCTGGGCTTCGGCTACGCGGGCTCCTTCCTCGCGCTCCTGCTCATCGCCCTCCTGGGCAGCGACGGCGATGTGCTGACCGCGCTCGCCCTGGCCGTCGCCGGGACGCTCTGGCTCGCCCTCGCGGGGCTCATCGTGGCCCAGGCCACCGGCGCGACGGACATCAGCCCGCTCAGTGGCCTCGCGCTCATCGCCGTGACGATCTTCTTGGCCATCAGCGGCAACGACGTGGTGCTGGCCATCACGCTGGGCGTGGCCGTCTGCGTCGCGACCAACCAGTGCGCCGACATGATGCAGGACCTGAAGACCGGTCACCTGGTCGGGAGCGTGCCGCGACGGCAGCAGCTCGTGCAGTTCGGCGTCGCCTGGATCGGGCCGGCCATCGCCGTGGGCACCGTGCTTTTGCTCTGGCAGGGCGGCCCCGGAGGCGCGAACGGCTTTGGCCCCGATACGCCGCTCCCCGCGCCGCAGGCCGGCGCCCTCGAGGGCATGGTCAACGGCATCGTGCAGGGGGACGCGCCCCTCGATAAGTACGTCGCCGGTGCCGGCGTCGGGGCCGCGCTCTCCATGTTCCCCATCGGCGGCCTCGGCGTGCTCATTGGCCTGGCCATGTACCTGCCCTTCGAGATCACCCTCGGCTACGGCATCGGTTGCGTGGCGTCGGTCGTGCTCGAGAAGCGCAAGGGGCGGCGCTTCTACGGAGATTGGATCGTGCCCGTCGGCGCCGGCTTCATCGTCGGCGAAGCGCTAACCAGCCTGACGCTGACTCTGGTCAAGATCCTGGGAGGGGCGGCGTGAGGCTCATCGGCTACGTGCTCTTCGTGAGCGGGCTGCTCATCTCCGTCACCCAGGCGGCCTACATCCCGGAGGCCGGCGAAGGGCTCACGGCGCGCGTCGGCGCGTGGTTCGACGTGGTCGGCACCACCTTCCTGCTCGGCCTCTCGCAGATGGTCGTCGGGGCGTTCCTGACGCGCGCGGCGGCGGCGGCGGCGCTTCAGGGCGCGGCCAAGGAGGCCCAGGCGGGGGACGGCGTGGCGCCGGACGCCGTAGCCGCGGCCGGCGCGCTGCTGGCCGGCCTCGCGTCGACGCTCGCGCCGCTCAGCGCCGCGGATCTCGAGGGGGACCGCACGCGTCAGAGCACGCTCAAGGCCGCGCTCGAC
>JBCCAW010000038.1:0-18714 GCA_039814655.1 Myxococcota bacterium
CGGCCGCCTGCTCCAGTACGACTCGCTCGGCATGACCTTCCGGCGCTTCAAGCTCGCGAAGGACCCGGACTGCGCCGTCTGCGGACGCGACGCGAGCATCACCGACTACGTCGACTACCAGGGGTTTTGCGCCCGCTGAGTCCGTCGACAGGCTGACACGGCGCCGTGGCTGCCCGAGGACAGGCTGGCATCGAGCCCAGCGCGCACGCGGCCCGGAAACGCAACTTTCGGCAATCATTCTCGACGCCTTCCAGACCTGGCACCTCCGTTGCTGAGGCCTCTCTCGGCCCCCGCGGCCAGAAGGAGAGTGAGCGATGGCGCGACAGAACATGGCGGGCAGCCACGAGGGCGACCGCGTGCGCAAGGGGACGGCAGAACGCCGAGCCTTCGAGGCCGCCGTAGCGCCTCACCGAGACGAGCTCCGCGGCGCGGCGCTGCGCATGACGCGCTCGGCACCGGACGCCGACGACGTGCTGCAGGACGCGCTCGCCCGCGCCTGGACGTTCTGGCACCGCTTCGAGCCAGGCACGAACGCCCGGGCCTGGATGCACCGCATCCTCTATCACGCCTTCGTGAACCGCTATCGGCGGCGGAAGCGCGAGCGCGAGGTGCTCGGCCAGGTGCATCGGGAGCAGTCACCGGACCCGCTCGCCGCGGCCCGGGAGCTCGAAGGGCGCGCCGCCGCGCTCCGGGGCGAGGGCCTCTCGGACGAGGTACGCGGGGCCCTCGCGGACCTGCGCCCTCCGTTCCGCGAGGTGGTCGAGCTCATCGACCTTCGCGGCCTCAGCTACGACGAAGCCGCCGCCGTGGTCGGGTGCCCCGTGGGGACCATCATGAGCCGGCTCCACCGGGCACGACGGGCGCTCCGCCTGGTGCTCGACGGCTACGCGCGCGCCGAGGGCTACCTGCGGGCTGCTTGAGGCGCCGCGGCGGCGAGCTCGCCGATCACGACGCTGAGGGCGTCGGCGACCTCGCTGGCGAGGAGCCCGCGGTCGCGACCGCGAGCGGCCACCTCGCCCGCCACCGCGTGCACCCAGGCCGCCGCGCTGGCGGCCTCGAAGGGAGCCAGCCCCTGCGCGAGGAGCGCACCACAGGCGCCGGCCAAGACATCGCCGGAACCGGCGACGGCGAGGGCCGGCGTCCCGCGGAGCACGACGCGACAGCGGCCGTCCGCTGCGGCGACGACCGTCCCCGCGCCCTTCAGCACCGTGACCTGCCCGGCGCGGGAGGCCAGCTCGCGCGCCGCCGCGAAGCGGTGGGCCTGCACCTCCTCCGTCGGCCGTCCCAGGAGGCGGCTCGCCTCGCCGGGGTGCGGTGTCAGCACCCGCGGGGCCGCTCCCTGCAGGGCCTCGAGGCCGCCCTCCCCGGCGATCGCCGTCAAGGCATCCGCGTCGAGGACCGCCGGGGTCTCCGCGGCCCGCGCGAGCACCTGGGCCAAGGCGCGCCCGCCGGCGTCGAGACCGAGCCCGGGGCCGAGGACCACCGCCTGCTTGGCCCCGAGGGCCGCCAGCGCTTGCTCCGGCGTCGCACAGGCCGCGCTCATGACCTCGGCGAGAGAGCTCGGGGCCGGATCTCCGCGGCGACCGAGGGTTACACGCCCGGCCCCGGCGCGGAGCGCGCCCCGAGCCGCGAGCTGTGCGGCGCCGAGCATGGATGGGGTGCCGCCGAGGACGAGCACATGGCCCCCGTGACCCTTGTGCGCGTCGTCCCGTCGCCGCGCGACGAAGCGCGCGATGTCGTCGCGTTCGAGCACCGCCTGGCGCAGCGGCGGCGGCGGCGGCACCCCCAGGTCGCACACGACCACCTCTCCGGCGAGGCCCCGGCCAGGGTGCTGCACGAGGCCGGGTTTCAGGGCCGCGAAGGTGCAGGTCAGCGCCGCGGGAAGCGCCATGCCCAGGGGCTGCCCCGTGTCCGCGTCGATCCCGCTCGGCACGTCGAGGGCCAGCACCGGCGCCGGTGCTCCGGCGAGGGCCCGGAGCGCCTCGGCGAAGACGCCCTCCACGGGGCGAGCGAGCCCCGTGCCAAAGACCCCATCCACGAGCAGCGTGGCCTCCGCGACGGCCGCGTCGCCGCGGCTGAAGGGAACGCCGAGGGCCCGCAGCATGGCGAAGTTCGCCGCGGCGTCGCCGCGGGGCTCCCGCTCTCCGACCCGCCAGCAGACGACGGGGACGCCCCGGGCGTGGAGATGCCGCGCGACCACCCATGCGTCGCCGCCGTTCTGTCCCGGGCCTCCGACGCAGAGCACGCGGCCGAGGCGATCGGGGAAGCGCGCGACGAGGGCGTCCGTCGCGCCACGGCCGGCGTTCTCCATGAGCACGAGGCCTGGGACGGCGAGCGCGTCCATGGCCTGCCGGTCGAAGGCACGCGATTGATGGCGGTCGAGAAGCGGTCGCACGGTCGCGAGGCTACCTCGGGAGCGCGAGGGAACGCTGCCCACGGGCCACGGAGGCTGCTAAGGGGCCGTCGTGACGAAGTCGCGTCAGGAGCCCGAGCGGCGCGCGGCCGCGGGAGGGGAGACGGGCCCCGGGCCGCGCTGCGACGTTCGCGTTCGCCCCGCAGCCCTCGTGGGGGCCAACGCGGCCGTCGCCCCGGCCGCGAGCGCCGAGGCCTACGCGGCCCTGCTCGTCCCCGCCCTGGAGGCGGAGCTTCCTGGCGTCCGGGTGCAGGTGAGCGTCGAGGCGGAGGCGACAACTGGCCTCGACGTCGCCGTCACGCCGGACCCGGACGGCACGCTCACGCTCCGCGCCGAGGGCGTCGCCCGCGCGGTCCGGCACGCGGGCCGATGGACCGTGTACGAAGATTGAGCCCAGCGTTCGCTTGCCAGGGGAAAGAACCGTGACCGTCGCCCTCCACGTCAACGTCGACCACGTCGCCACGCTCCGCAACGCGCGGGGCACGCGCTACCCGGACCCGGTGCACGCCGCGGTCATGTGCGAGCTGGCCGGTTGCGACGGCATCACCGTGCACCTGCGCGAGGACCGGCGGCACATCCGCGACCGGGACGTCCGCGTGCTGCGGGAGACCGTGGGGTCGATGCTCAACCTCGAGATGGCCGCCACGGAGGAGATGCTCCGCCTCGCGCTCGAGGTGAAGCCGGACCTGGTCACGCTCGTGCCCGAGCGACGCGAGGAGCGGACGACGGAAGGCGGCCTCGACGTCGCCGGGCAGCTCGAGGCGCTCACGGCCGCCGTGACCCGCCTCGCCGACGCGGGCATCCCGACGAGCCTCTTCATCGACCCGGAGACGGGCCAGGTCGACGCCAGCGCCGCGGCCGGGGCCGCCGCAGTGGAGCTCCATACGGGCGACTACGCCCACGCCGGTGGCCGCGGTGCCGGCGAGCTCACGCGGCTCGCGAAGGCCGGGGAGCACGCCGCGCGCCGCCACCGCTCGCTGCGCGTCGCCGCTGGCCACGGCCTCACGCTCCAGAACACGGCTCCGCTCGTGGCCGCCGTCCCGGCGCTGGTCGAGCTGAACATCGGCCACGCGCTCGTCGCCGACGCCCTGTTCTTCGGCCTGGAGGACGCCGTGGGTCGCTACCGAGAGGCCATCGACGCGGGTCTGGCCGAGCGCGAGGCATGAGGGGCGCGCGCGTCGTCGCCCTCGTCAGCCTCCTGGGCAGCGGCCTGGGCGTCGGCACGGCATGCGACGGCTGCGGCCGGGCCACCCCCGTGGCCCCGGCCTGGCCCGCCGGCGCCGACCTCACGCTCGAGGAGGCCATCGCGTCCACGGCCTCGGCGCTGCCGGCGGCGCTCGAGCCCATCGCGCGCCCCATGGTGACGGCCACGGGCAAGGTCGACCCTTCCGACGCGCCGCTCCCCACGGGCCCTGGCGTGAGGGCCCGGGCCTTCGTCTTCGAGGGCCTCTGGGTCGCCGAGGTGGAGCTCGGGCGTCATCCCTCGGGGGTGCGCCTGCCCCTCGTGATGATGCTGCACGGCCGGGGAGATCAGCCGCGAGTCCCCGGCGGCCCCTTCGGCCGCGTCCCGACGCCGCTGCGCGTGCTCGTTCCCCGTGGCCCCTTCCGTTTAGGCGAGGGCTTCTCCTGGACACGGCACAGCGTCACGCAGGGGCGCCATCACGAGCTGGCGGAGGACCTGCTCTCGGCAGCGGAGCGTCTGGCCCGGCTGGTCGCGCACGTGCGCGACACCCGCGCCACGGCGGGCACCCCGATCGTCACGGGCTTCTCGCAAGGCGCCATGCTCACCTGGACCCTTGCCCTGCACCACGATGAGGTCGGCTTGGCCATGCCCATCGCCGGCTGGGTGCCCCCGGAGGCGCGACCCCTCGACCCGCGCACGCCGCCGACCTGGGCCATGCACGGGACCGCCGATCCCATCGTTACCATCGAGCCGACGCGGGCGTGGGTCGCTGAGCTCCGAGAGCACGGGAACGCCGTGGTCCTCGAGGAGTTCGACGAGGTAGCCCACACGGTCACGCCGGCCATGAACGCGCTCTTCGAGACCTGGCTCGAACGCGCCGCCTTCGAGCGCGCGCCGAAGCTGGTCACGGGCCTCGGCAGCGACGGCCCGGACCCGGAGCCCGTCGTTCCCTTCGCCGAGGTCGCACCTCCGGTTCCGGACGCCGAGGCGACGCTCGACGACCGCCCGCTCCCGGCGCACCTGCCCGCGGAGACGGCGCTTCCCGAGGCCGCTCAGTAGCCGAGCCGTGCGAGGCTCACGCCGAGCGCGATGGCGGCGGCGGCGAGTAGCGCGGCGAGCCCCCACCAGCGCCCCGTGTCCGCCGGCGCTACCGCCGGTGGCGAGGCTTCCTGGTCGAAGGCATCCCAGAGCGTCGAGAGCTCGCGACGCCGGCGGGTGATCACGTCTCCGAGCGTCTCCTCGAGGAACCCGCGGAGGTCGAGGGGCCCCTCCTGGAGCACGAGCTCCCGCACTTCGAGCTCGAGGCGCCGGGTGACCTCCGCGGCGCTGGCCGGGCGGTTCCGAGGATCGTCGGCGAGCAGCTCCTCGACGAGGCGCAACACCTCCTCCGAGCAGCGAACGCGCTCCCCGAGGGGCCGGCTCGGATCCGGCAGTCCCGCGGCCAGGAGCTCATGGAGCAAGACCCCCAGCGCGTAGAGGTCCGCCCGGCCGTCGACGGGCCCGCGGCGCCGCTGCTCCGGGGCCCGGTAGGGGTTGGGGCTCTGGCTCGTCGCCGGCGCCTCGTCCGCGAGCGTTTGCACCACGCCGAAGCCGAGCAAGCGCACCACGCCCTCGAACCCGACCTGCACGTTGGCCGGGCGCAGATCCCGGTGCACGAGCCCCAGCGGCTCGCCCGCGGCGTCTTCGACTTCGTGCGTGGCCCACAAGGCGTGCCCCACCGCCACCCCGATGCGCAGCGCGAGCTGCGGCGGGAAGCGGACGCCACGGCTCGCCAGCCGGGCGCTCAGCTCGCCAAGGGAAACGCCGAAGGCGTAGTCCGTGCGGAGAAAGGGCCCTTGGGCATCCTCGCCCACGTCGAGCACGGCGACCACGTTGGGGTGCCGAAGCGCGCCGAGGAGCCTGCCTTCGCGCACGAACCGGGCCCGCGCGGTGGCGTCTCTGCGCAGCGCGCCCGCAAGGCGCTTGACCGCGTACATGCGGCGGAAGGTGCCCTCGCGCCGGTAGACGAGCTCGATGGTGCTCCCCGGGCCCCGGGCGAGCGTGCGCATGCTGCGGAACGCCGAGGCAGCCGGGCGCAGAGCCGGCTCCGGCGCCTCGCCTCTCACTCCGGGCGGCCGAAGTGCGTCGGCTCGCTGAAGGTCGTGTCCTCGACGGCGTACACCGTGCGCCGACCGACGCGCTCGGCGCGGCAGGCGCCCGTATCGAGGAGCAGGCGAAGAGTCCGTTGCACCCCGCGCACGGTCGTTCCCGCTTCCGCCGCCAGCTCCTTGGCCGTCTTGCCGGGGGAGGCGGCGATCAGCCTCAAGATCCGGTCGCCGAAGGGCGCCTGGCTTCGGGGCTCGGGCAACACCAGGGCGCGCTCCGGGACGAGGCGCAGCACGTCGCCATCTCGTTCGACCTTCGCCGCGCCCTCGAGAGCCGCCCGGAGCCGGTGGAGCAGCACCCGGAAGATGCCGTCGTGCACCCCCGGGTCCATCGCGAAGCCGTAGACGCGTCGAAAGGCCTCGGCGACCGGGAGGCCCTCCGGGCCCCCTTCGGCCAGCGCGCCGGCCAAGCCTTGAATGCGCTCTCCCTGGTCGAAGAGGAGCGCGCGATCGGAGGCCACGGGCGCCGCGACGCACCAGCGCAGCACCGGCGCCTGCTGGACCTCCAGGTTCCACACGGCCGGCGTCCGGCCCAGCCGGGCCGCGGACTCGTGCAGCGCTCCCGCCACGGGGCGGAGTCGTTCGAGCGTCGCCTCCCCTTCCGGGTCGATGCCCGCCAGCAGCGCGTCGCGCTCGGCCGCGAACACCGGGGGCAACGCGGCGTTCGCGAGGAGCGTCCGCTCCCGCTCCCAGGCCGCGGCGTCCTCGCCTTCGGCGGCGGCGCACAAGCGGCGCCAGCTCGCGGCCGGCTCCGAGAGGGCCCGGCCCCCGTCCCCGCTCCCGCCAGCGTCGCCCACGCCCGAGAGCACGAGCTCCCAGTCGAGGAGCGGATGCCAAAGGGGGGGCGTGCTCCGACTCAGCGCGCCGGCGATACGCGCGGCCGCGTAGATGCTTCCGCTGGCGCGGCGAACGCGCGCGAGCACCCAATAGGCGTAGTACTCCTGCAGGCGCATGCCTTCCGCGTAGGCCGCGCGGCTCGCCTGCCGGGCCGCCTGCGTCGCGGCCGCGTCGTCCCCGGCGGCCAGCGACGCGAGCGCGCGAAGCGCCATCTCCTCGACGCGGAGCGCCGGTTCGCTCGCGCGCCCTTCGCTGAGCACCACCGCCGCGCCGCCCACGTAGGCCAAAAGCCCGCGGGCCGCGCGACTCCAGCGGTCCTCGCCGGAAGGCTCCGGGGCGCCCTCGCGACCGAGGGACGCCACGTGCCGGTGCGCGTGAGCCAGCGCCGCGAAGGGCTGGAGCGCCTCGGGCACGTCCTTCGCCGGCTCCGGGTCCACGTCCGCGACCAACGGCGCAAACGCAGCCACCACAGGGTCCGCCGCGCCGCCCAGGCGTCGCGCCGCTTCGAGCTCACCTCCGTAGAGCGCATCGAGCACTTCCGGGGCCATGGCCGCCATCGGGCGATGCTAGCAGCTTCGGCGCTTGAAGCGTGCGCCGGGACGGAGGACCGTCTCGCCGTGAAGGCAGCGCCGCCGGGCTTTCAGCTCCTCGACCGCCTCGGTGCCGGAGGCATGGGTGAGGTCGCTCTCGTGCTCCGCCGGGAGGGCGTCTTCGCGCGCCGCTACGCGCTCAAGCGCCTCCGGCCCACGCTGGCTCAGGACCCGGCCGCGCGCCGGGCCTTCCTCGAAGAGGCGGCGCTCAGCGGCCACCTCTACCACCCGAACGTGGTGCGCGTGTACGAGGTGGGCGAAGACGGCGAGGGCCCCTTCATGCTCATGGAGCTGGTGGAGGGCCTCTCGCTGGCGGCGCTCATTCGCACCCTCGACGACGTAGGAGAGGAGGTGCCCCTCCCCGTCGCCCTCGAGCTGCTTCGCGACGTGGCCCTCGGGCTGCGGGCCGCGCACGAGGCCCTCGATCATCGCGGGCGGCCGCTGCAGATCGTGCACCGCGATCTCACGCCCTCGAACGTGCTCGTGGGTCTCGACGGCGTCGCGCGACTGGCCGACTTCGGCATCGCCCGGGCCCGGGGGGCCGCCATGGCGCGCGCGCATCTCGGTGGGTACACGGCGCCGGAGGTCCTTGGCGGCGACGCCGGCGACGCGAGGGCCGACCTCTTCGCCTTTGGCGTCGTGCTCTACGAGCTCTTGGTGGGCCGCCGCCTCTACCGCGGCGACGACGCGCCCGTGCGCATCGCCGCGGAACCCCCGCCGGACCTCTTCGAGGAGCGCCCGGACGCGCCGCCGGCGCTCGTGCGCCTCTGCTTCGAGCTGCTCGCGAAGGACCCGGCCAAGCGCCCCGGGTCCGCGGCCATGCTCGTGCGGCGCCTCGAGGCCATCCTCGCCGAGGCGAGCGTCGACGAGGAGCCGCTGCTCGCGCGGGACTTTCTCGGCGAGCTGATGAGCTTCGGCCCGGAGCGTACGGACGCCACCGTGCAGGTGCCCACGGGGCCGAGCTTCGACTGAGTGCGCGCCCTACTCGTCGGCGTAGCGCGCCGCGAGGAGAGCCCCGAGCGCGATGCGCGCGCCGGCGCGGCCGTAGCCGAAGCGGCTCTCGAGCGTGGCCACGGTCCGCTCCGCGGCCGCCGCCGCGTTCGCCTCGAGGGTCCGGCCCCGGAGGTGCGCCAGCACGTCCTCCGCGAGGTCCCGCAGCTGCCTCCGGCGCTCGCGAAAGTGAGCTTCCCCGAGGGTCTCGAGGTGCCGGGGGAACAGCACCGCCGGTGCCGCCTCCTCGCCGGGGTGCTCGATGGCCCAGTTCGCGACCGCGCTCATGAGGTCCCGGCGAAAGGCAGGCCCCTCGCCAGCGCCAAGTTGCTCTTCGACGCGGGAGAGGAGCTCTTCGTCCGGCGCTTCGAGCTCCCCGGTGACGGGGTTCCGGACCCGCTCCTTTTTCACCCAGTGGGAAGCGTGGAGCACGTAGTGCTCGAAGAGCTCGCGCACCTGGTCTTCGGAGACGAGGCCCGTACTGGTGCGCAGCTCCTCGTCCACGCGGTCGAGCCAGCACTCCCGGGCCTGCGCCACGAAGGCCTTCGCGTCGTGGTAGCCGCGGTCCGGCGCCAGCTTGAGAAACTCGTAGTCGTCGCGCTCGCAGAAGGCCTC
The DNA here is from genome assembly GCA_039814655.1 of Myxococcota bacterium. Lineage (GTDB taxonomy): Bacteria > Myxococcota_A > Polyangia > Polyangiales > Houyiibacteriaceae > CALCTH01. Next base: position 8,773 of record JBCCAW010000038.1, read on the forward strand.
GAGGCGATCGAGGAGCGCCGGCGGCGCCAGGCAGCCGTCCGTCTCGGCGCTGGCGACGGCGTCGAGGAAGAGCATGCGCATCTCCCGGGGCGACGCGCCGACCAGCCCTTCGTAGTCGCCGCCACCGTGACGCTCGCCGTAGATCGCCTCGGCGCCAGCGCGGAGCAGCTTGGCCTGGTCCCCTTCGAAGCGGCGAGGCACGGCGCCGTTCGCGTAGAGCTGCGCCTTCTCCAGCGGCGTGAGATCCGCCGCCAGCTTGCCGATCTCCCGGTCGTCGTAGCGGTCGGCGTTGGCACGGCGCAGCCGCGTCAAGACGGCCCAAAGCGCCCCCACGTAGGTCACGTGGGGCGCGACCTCCAGGCGGATCTGCGGCGTGATCTGCGCCTCGTAGATGCCCTTCTCCTGCTCGACGTCGCGCAGGTAGGGCACGCGGAGGCGCACGAGCCGGCCGCGGAAGCTGTGGTAATCGGGGTGCTCCTGAAAGGCGCGCAGGTGCAGCTCGTTGCTGCTCGCGAGCAGCACGCTGTCCAGAGCCAGCGTCGAACGCTGGAGCGCCACCTCGCCGGTCTCGATGGCGAGCAGGAGATACTTCCAGGCGTCGAGGGGGCGCTTGAGCAGGTCGCTGTACTCGATGAGCCCGCCCTGGCCGTCGACGAGCTCGCCCTGCGTCTCGTAGAGGGAGAGCGCGCTCAGCGACGCCGGCAGCGATCCGAGGGAACGGTCGGCGGTGAGCTGGCGCTCGCCCGCGTCCGCCGCCATCTCCGGCCCGATGGTGACGGCGCCCTGCCGGTAGCGTCGGCTGACCTCCCAGCGCTCGACCTGCACGTGGGCCAGGACGCGAGCGAGGTCCCCGCGGCAGGCCGTGAGCAGCGCGTCGAAGATGGCCCGGTTGCGGTGTCCGAGGCTCCCCCGGGCGATGCGCTCCGGGACGCGCGCGTCCGGCGTCCCCTGCGCCTCCAGGGCTTCGGCCAGGAGCCGGCGGCGAGGCTCGCCGGGGAGCAGGAGCAGCGGGCTTTCCCGGAGCTCACTGGGGAGCTTCGCGTCGATGCGTTCCTCCGGCAGGTGCGCGTAGCTCTCGCCGGGCGCGGGGCTCCCGTCGCCGCTCCGAAAGCCGATGCCCTTGCCCTTCTCCCCCCGCGGGAACACCCAGCTGAAGCGGTAGAGCGCGCCTTCGTCGGCCCGCGAATAGGCTTCGAGGGCCGCCATCAGGCACGCGGCGAAGGTCGACTTGGCGCTGCCGTTGGGTCCGTGCAGGAGGAGCAAGCGGTTCGGGCGCCCCTCGCGACAAAAGCTCTGGAGCGCCTGGTAGACGTCGTTCTGGAGCGCCTCGTGACCGACGAGGCGTTCGTTCGCCGCCCGCGCTTCGCCCGCGAAGGGCAGGTCGAAGAGTGCCCAGCGCCGCACCTTGCCCCCGGCGCCCCAGGGGCGCTCGAGCGTGTAGCTGCCGAAGTGGTCGAAGGCGTCGCGGAGGTAGGTGGCGGCGTCCCGGGCGTGGCGGAGCGGGTGCGCGGCGACCAGCGCGAGGTACTCGGCAAAGGAGAGCACGCGGCGCTGCGCCAAGAAGCGCTCGCGCACCTCCCCGCCGGTGCGCGCGAGCTCGGCCCCGACGCGGCGGGCCGCCGCGTCCTCTGCCGCGCGCCCGTCGCCGACGCTCACTGCACCGGCAGGGCGAGGGCGAGCCTCGCGGTCTGCGGGATGCAGGTCTGCGGGTTGCAGACGGCGAACTCGACCTTGGCGCGTACCTCGTGCTCGCCCGCCTCTGCGGCGGTGAAGGGCACCTCGAAGCGCGCCAGCTCTTCGGTGAACTCGGCGGCATCCCCGCCGCGGAGCTCGGCCTTCGCGAGCGTGAGGGCCTCCGCCGCTTCGACGGTGATGCGCGTGGGGAACTCCGAGTTCAGGTGGTACTCGCCGGCGCCCGTGAGGCGAATCGCGAAGCGGCTCTCGTCGCCGGTGGCGTAGCCTTCGGCGCCTTCGAGGGCGGCCACGTAGAAGCCCGTCTCGGCCCGGGGCCCCGCCTCGGGCTCGGCGGCGGGCTCACGCTCCTCGTTCGGGTCGTCCGCCGGCTCGGCGGCCGGCTCGGCCTCGGCGGGCGGCTCCAGGGCGGGCTCGGCCTCGCCGGGCGGCGCCTCCTCGCCGCCGCAGGCGACGCAGAAGAGAGACAGGACTGCGAGCCCGGAGACTCGCGCGAAGGGGAAGATCGAATCGCGCACGACGGGAGGATAGGCCGCGGGCTAGCCTCGGACCATGGCCTCTCGCACGCCCCGGTCGCGGCTGGCATGGGCGCCCATGCTCGCCGCCGGTCCGTTCCGGCTCTTGCTGGTCCCCTTGGCGCTGGTCGGTGCCTGCGCGGGCCCCTCGGTGTGCCGGCCCGGGAGCTGTGGCACTGGCGTCTGCGACCTCGACGGCCAGTGCCGCGAGCTCGGCGTGCGCCGGGAGGTTCGCGGAGCCGAGAGCCTGCGCCTCGCGGCCCGGAGCGACGCCCGGGCGCCCGACGTCCTTCGCCGGGGGAGCGCACCGGTGCGCCTTCGCTTCCCGCCGGCACAGCTCCCGCGCGTCGACGCCGACGTCGTGGAGGCGATCCTGGTGATGTACCCCGCGTCCCTCGCGACCCCCTCGGCCCTGCGCCGGCTCACGGTCTCGGGTCCGGGCCGGTCCGTCGGGCGCTGGCTCGCCCTTCGCCCCGACAGGCCCCTTCGCGTCGACGTGACGGACCACGCGCGTCGTGCGCGCGGCGCGATGACGCTCCAGGTGCGCGTGGGCGGGGCCGGCGACGTTCCCTGGCGGATCGCCGGCCCCAACGTGCGCGACCTGCCGCGGCGACCGCACCTCGAGCTTCGCCTCCGGCCCGCGGCCTCGGACGACGCGACGCCGGCTAGGCCTCCGCTTCCGGGGGATCGCTCTCGCCGGACGGAGTGATCCCCGTCGGCGTATCGAAGCCGTGGCGCGTGGGCCGCGTCGCCCAGGGGGCGAAGACCTCGTCTCCCGCGTCCTCACCCAACAAGTCGCGCCCCCGATCCCCGTCGACCGGATCCAGCTCGAGTAGGTCGGCTTCGATCTCCTCGGCCCAGAGCTGCTTCATGAAGCGCGCGAGCTTCGTCCGCCGGTAGCTCGCGGCGTGGTTGCGCAAGAACGCCACGAGCGCGTCGCGGAACGCCAGAGCGCTCTGAAAGCGGGCCGCGCGGGACCGCGCCATGGCCCGCTCGATGATCGCCGCGAGCTCCGACGGCACCGTGGGGCTCCGCTGCCGGACCGGCACCGGCCGGGCCTCGCGGACCTTGAAGATGAGGTCCACCTCGTTGCGCGCCGCGAAGGGCACGGCGCCGGTGCAGAGCTCGTAGAGCACGCTGCCCGCGCTGAACACGTCCGAGCGCCGGTCGAGCGTGTGGCCGAAGGCCTGCTCCGGGCTCATGTAGCGCACCTTGCCCTTGATGACGCCGGTCTTGGTCTCGACGCGGTTGTGCGAGGCCTTGGCGATGCCGAAGTCGATGACCTTCACGGCGCCGTCGTAGCCGAGGAGGATGTTGGAAGGGCTGAAGTCCCGGTGCACCACCCCCAGGCTCGCGCCGCGCGCGTCCCGGGCCTGGTGCGCGTGATGGAGCCCATCGAGGGCCCGCGCCACGGCGTAGACGGCGTGCACGATGGCCGGCTGGCGGCCACGCGCTCGGGCCTTCTCCACCGTCGACCGCAGGTCCTTGCCGTCAACGTACTCCATGGCGATGAGCACGGCGCCCTCCACCTCCACGAGCTCGTAGACCCGCGCCACATTCGCGTGCGCCATGCGCCGCACGAGCCGGTATTCGTCGGCGAGCATGGTCACGAAGCTCGCGTCCTCCGCGTAGCGCGGCAGGAGCTTCTTCACGGCCACCTCGTAGCGGTGTCCCTCCGGTCCCACCGTGAAGCCGCGGTAGACCTCGGCCATGCCACCGAAGGCGATGCGATCCAGGAGGTGGTAGCGGCCGACCCGCCGCGGACGAGGCATGGGCACCGGGAGCATGCGACGAGGCCGGGCTTGGGGAAAGCGCGGCGCCGGCCCCGGGGCGCCGGCTCAGTTCTCGCGGACGATCACACGCGTTCGGCCCGTCGACTCCTCACGACCGAGGCGAGCGTTGACCAGTCGCTGAACGCGCTCCACCACGCCCGCCGCGGCCGGCGACATGTGCCAGCGCGGAACCACGCTCGTGGCCCCCTCGGGCTGGTCCCACTTCACGAAGAGCACGAACTGCTGCTGCAGGATGCGGCGCTCGTTGCCCACGAGCGTGTTGTAGCCGAGGGACCCTTCCCGAGAGCTGAGCGCCGCGTCCGTCGGGAACTCGCTCAAGAGGCGACGCTCCTCGTCCACGCGAAAGTAGAAGCTCACGCGGCGCTGAAGGTCCGTCTGCGTGGAGAGCGTGTGAACGCGAACGATGGCGATGACGTCCGCGCGGGCCACGCGCTCCTCGAGCTCCTGGCGCCACTCGAGAGCCCAGCGACCTTCGAGGGCCTCGGGGTCCAGGATGAAGTCCACGCCCTCCTCGAAGTAGGGGCGGTCCTCGACGGATAGGGGCTCGGCGGTGAGGGGCCGCGCCGAAGGGGGGCTGCTCCCGCCGCAGGCGAAGAGGAGCGGAACGAGGAGAAAAACGCGGGGGCCGTTCATGGCGGGCGGATTCATACCCTCTCAGGTCGGAAAGCGCGATGGCGACGCCCGTGGACGCCCCTCGAGGCCTTCCACGCACGGCCGGTCCAGGTCCCGGAGCGCGAAGAAGGCCGCGAGCGTTTTGCGGCGTACGTCCCGGCGCATGGCCTCGAAGGCGACGAAGGCGTCGCGACGAAAGGCCTGGAGAGGATCGCCACGGAGCAGGCCGCGCCAGCCGAGGCCGTCGCGCAGCGCGTCGAGGGACTCGAGCTGGATCCGCCAGCAGCCGTCGAGGTGGGTGAGCATGAGCGCGCGGAAGGCGCGGAGCGTGCGCCGGGGCGTGAAGGCCCGAAAGCGACGCCGGAGCGCGACCTCGAGGGCACGCTCCGGCTCCGCGGCCCGTGCGACGCGCTCGGGAAAGACCTCCGCGAGGCGAGCCACGCGTGCCTCCGGGTCCGGCGCCCCGGCGTCGGCGATGCAGGCCTCGGCGGCGTCACTCCAGCTTCTCCGCAGCGCCGTGAGCCCGAGGGCGACGGCCTCCGCGAGGGCCTCGAGACCCAGCGCCGCGGCGCGCTCCGGCGCGACGTGCACGCCGTAGACGCGCTCCAAACGCGCGCTGCATCCCCGCCCAGACGCCGTCCCTTCGACCACCCGCGGGAGGGACAGGTCCACGAGCCCGCGCAACACCGGGAGCGGCTCGCGCACCTCCGGGTGCCAGGCCTCGAGCATGGTGCGCCGCCAGCGCTCGACCACCGCCCGCTGCTCCTCCACGACGCGGTCGAGGCGCGTCCGGAGCGCGAGGGCGTCCCGGCGCTGCGCGGCCAGCGTTGCCTGCGCGCGGTCGAGGCGCCGGCGGGCCTCTCGCGGCGCCTGCTGCGCCTCTCGGGCCACCTGCCGGCGTTCGTCCGGGCCGAGGACGGCACGCAGGACCGCGTCGTCCGGAGACACGTGAAAGCGCGTGGTTCCGGCCTCGCCCTGCCGGCCCGCGCGGCCGCGAAGCTGGCGCTCGAGACGCGGATCCTCCCGGCGCCCGGCGCCGAGGACCAGGAGGCCGCCACGTGCGGCCACCTCCGCCGCGCGCACCGGGTCACCTCCGCCGAGGCGGATGTCCGTACCCCGGCCCGCGAGGCGCGTGGCCACGGTGACGGCGGAGGGCATGCCCGCCTCGGCGACGCGCCGGGCCTCATCGGCTTCATCGGCGGCGGTGAGGGTCTGGTGCGGGACGTCGGCGGCCGCGAGCGCGCGCGAGCGGGCGCGGGCCTCGGCTTCCGTGGGCGCTCCGAGGAGCACCGGGCGACCCGCCGCATGGGCCTGCCGGGCGCCTTCGACGAGCGCCGCCCGCTGGCTCCGTCCGTCACCATGCACCACGTCCGCTTCATCCTGCCGAGCCAGCGGCCGCGCCGGCGGGAGGACCAGCAGCGGCAGCCCGTAGGCCTCCTGGAGATAGGGAGCGACCTCTTCCAGCGTGGCCGAGGTCCCGGCCAGCGTGTCGTAGCGGGTAAAGTGGGCGCGGTAGGACCCGACGGCGAGACGCTCGGGCCGGGCCCGCTGCGGCAGGCGCTCCTTGGCCTCGATGGCCGCGTGCATGCCCAGGGCGAAGCGCCGCTCCGGCGCCCTGCGACCCGTCGCGCCGTCGAGGAGGACCACCTGCGCGCCCTCCACTCGGTAATGCTCGTCGCGCCGGAGCCGGTGGTGGGCGTCGAGGGCGAGGGACAGCGCGCGGCGCGCGTCGGCGGCCTCGGCGCCCGGGAGCGCGTGCTCGCCGAGCCATCCCGCGGCCCGTAGGCGCTGCTCGGCGCGCCGTTCCCCGGCCGGCGTGAGCTGGGGCCCCTCCTCCCGGAGCTCGACCTCCGTGTCCGAGCGAAGGTCCGCGACGATGTCCGCGGCGATACGCTGCAGCGCCGGGTCGACGGACCCGGCGCTGGGACCGGACCCCGAAAGCACGAGGGGCTGAAGCGCATCGTCGACGAGCGTGGCATCGAGCTCGTCCACGAGGGCCACGCCGAAGCCACGCTGCACCCGCTCCAGGGGCCGGCGCGCGAGACCGTCGCGAAGCTGGTCGAAGGCGAGGAGCCGCGCCGGCGCGACGACCACGTCCGCCGCGTAGGCCGCCCGTCGCTCCGCGAGGCTTTGGTCCGGCAGGCGCAAGCCCAGGCGGAGCCCGGCGGCTGCATAAAGCGGCGCATGCGCGGCCGCGTCCCGCGCGGCGAGGTAGGCGTTCGGCACCGCGAGGTGCACGCCTCCCGGAACGGGGCCGTGGAGGCACGCGGCGAGGGCCAGCGCCAGGCTCTTGCCTTCGCCCGTGGGAAGCTCGACGGCCTCGCCGGCGTGCAGCGCGAGCGCGGCCGCGAGCTGCGGTGGGCGCGGGGCCAGGGCGAGGGTCCGCTCCGCGAGCTCGGCGAGCGCCCGCAGCCGGAGGTCTTCCTCGCGCGCCAAGGAAACTCGCTCCGCGATCGCGCGGGCGCGGGCGAGGTAGAGCGCGGCCCGGCGTCGCGACCGGCGGCGTAGAAGGCTGGCTTCCGCGTCCACCGCGCTAGCCTAGCCTAGCCTCGTAGCTCCACCCCGGGTCCGGTGGCCCCACCGCGCCAGCGGGACGGGGCCTGCGCATGCTAGACCGCCTCGGTCATGAGATTCCGCCGACCGATCCCGCGCCTGGCGCAGGTGAGCCTGGTCCTCGGCGCCTGCGGTGATGGCGCCGGTGGACCCGGTGCAGACCCGAGCGACATCGCGTCCTCCTACGAGGGCTTGTGCACGCGGCTCGCGCTGTGCGACCCCGAGGCCTTTGCCGAGTACAGCAGCTTCGACGCCTGCGTGCAGAGCCAGGCGAACTACTTCGCAGAGTTCGAGTACTACTTCGGGACCGAATGCCTCGAGGCCTACGCGCGGAGGAGCGCGTGCTTTCTCGACTCCTTCGGCCGCAGCTGCGACGTCGACGCCGACGCCTTCGCTCGGGACTGCCGCATGGAGCTCGACGACGTCGACGCGCTCTGCGCCCTCGCCTACTGAGCGGCGAGGGCCCTCGCGGTGCGGCGGCTTCGATCAGGGGCGGCGGCCCTGGATCGGGTGCGGCAGGCCGCGATCAGGTACTCGACTCGACGTCTTCGAGTGGAGGCACGGACGCCTCAACGGCGTCGTCGAGCGCCGCTTCCGGCCCCGCCGCCGCCTCGCCCAACGCCGCCTCGTTAGCGGCTTCACGCCGGGCCCGGTGGCGACGAAGACGCTCCTCGCGCACGGCCCCCACGGCCTCCTCGATACGGGGCTGGAGCAGCTCGTGCGTCGCGTTGAGCCGGTCGATGAAGGGGCCGTCCAAGCCCTGCCGGTCCCGCACCCGGGCGTAGAGCGCGTCGAAGACCTCCGCCGCCTCCGGCGGCACGGCCGACTCCGGATCATCCCCCGCCGCCGGCGGAGCCTCCCGCGCCGTGTCGTCCTGCGTCCTCAGGTCCGGTCGCACGGCCGCCACCGCCGCCGCCGCGTCGAGCTCCGGGACGCCGAGCCAGGCCACGGCCTCGGGCACGGTGCGCTCCGGCTCGGCGAGGGTGCTCTCGTAGGCCACAAGGTGCAGCGCGTGCCCCCGGGTGAGCACGTCACTCAGGAGCGCATAATTCTCGCTCCACCACTCGATGGCCGGCGGAACGTGGCAGGGCGGCGGCAGCTCCTCGCCGCGAAGCGCAGAGCGGTTGCGGTGCTCCATGGCATAGAGGCGCTGCAGCGAGCGGTGATACGCCCGCCACTCGCGCATGGTTCCGAGGACGCGGTCGATGAAGGCCACGTCCGAGCGCACGAGGCCGGGAACGAAGACCTTCACCGCGTGATGCCGCGTGGCCCGGGGGAAAAGGTAGACGCCGGTGCGCGGGTGCGGGTTGGTGCGGAAATAGATGCCCTGGCGAAGCGGCGACTCGTAGAAGCCCTCCGGGTTCGCGTCGCGGATCGTCTCGCCCCAATCCTTCGAGAACGCCTCCCCGAGAACAGGCAGGCCGGCGGCCTTGAGCACCTGCATCCACATGGACGTGCCGGAGCGCTTGGTACCCGTGACGATGATCAATGTTCCTCCCTCGTCCTTTCCCCCGCGGCCGCGGCGGGTGCCGCGCCGTAGAGCACCTCCCAGCCCCGCACGGGCCGGCCCGCAAGCACGGCTCCGGGGGCGGACCAGAGCGCCTCGAGGTCCGGCGGAAGCGGCGACTCGAGCGTGAGCGGCGCCCCGGTGCGTGGATGCGGCAGCGTCAACCGATGCGCGTGCAGCGCCTGCCGCCCGTGGCCGAGGGATGCCAGGAGCGCATTGCTGGGGCCATCGTCGATGACCGCGAGAAAGGGCGCCGGGCCGTCCGGGCCGTAGAGCTTGTCGCCGATGATCGGCATGCCCAGGGCCGCGAGATGCACGCGGAGCTGATGCTGGCGTCCGCTCTCCGGCGAGAGCCGCAAGAGCGTGGCGCCCTCGCGCACCTCCAGGCGCTCGATACGGGTCACGGCCCGGGCCCCGTCCTCGCGCACGCTCATCAAGAGGTGAAGGCCCTCGCCCTTGGGTCCCAGCGGAAAGTCCACCACGCGCCGGGCCGCGGGAAACACACCGCGTACGATGGCGAGGTAGACCTTCGACACCTGCCGGCGCTCGAAGGCGAGCTTCAGAGCCACCTCCGCCTCCCCGTGCTTACCGCAAACCACCACGCCGCTCGTTTCCCGGTCGAGGCGGTGCGCGAACTGGGGCGCGTTGGCGCCATAGCGCACGGCGAGCAACCAGCTCAGCGTGTGCTTGTGGTACGTGGCCGTCGGGTGCATCGGGAGGCCCGCAGGCTTGTCCACGGCGAGCACGTCCTCGTCTTCGTAGAGCACGCCGAAATGCTGCGGCGTCGGCGGCTCGTTCATGGGCGGACGCACGATGAGGACCACCTCGCCCGCCCGCACCCGATCGCTCGCCCGGCGCTTGGTCCCGTCGGCGCGGTACGCGCAATTTCGAACGATGGCGTTCGCCCGGGTGCGGGAGATGCGCGGGATGCGGGTCTGAAGGAAGCGGTCCAGGCGCATGCCCGCCTGCTCCCGCGCGACGGGAAAGGTCAGCAGGATGGACTCGGGGTCGCAGCCAGGCGGGATCTCGGGAGCCATGCGGGCGGGGCGAAGCATGACAAAGGCCGGGCGCCGCGTCCCTCCGAGGTGCGTCGATGAAGGGAGGGGACCGGCCCGGAGCCGCGGGCCTGGCCGCCGGCGTGCTCGCCGCGGCGCCATAGCGTGCGTGAATGTCAGGCCGGTGCGGCGTCGGCGATCTCGCGGAAGCACTGGCGCAGCCAGCGGTGGCCCGGATTGTTGTGCAGCAGGGGGCTCCAGGCCATGGTCAGGTC
>JBCCAW010000583.1:0-3807 GCA_039814655.1 Myxococcota bacterium
CCTCGAGCTGCTGCGCGTCGACGTCGAGCTCGCCGAGCGCCAGGCGAAGCACCCCGTCCCGGCTCGTCGGGAGCGCCGCCGCGTGTTCGCGGAGCGAGGGCCCGCCGACGAGCAGCTCCGGCGCCCGGTCCGTGGCTGCGAGGGCGCGCCAGGACGCGAAGAGCCCCTCGCCGGCAGCGGGCTGCGTCGCCGGGTCGAGGCCGAGCCGGGCGAAGTAGTCGGCGCAGTGCTGGCTGATCACGTGCGGGACGATCTCCTTCCAGGCCATGGCCTTGGTGAGGTCCCGGGCCGCGTCGACCACGTCGGTCATGAGCGCCTGGCGCGGAGCTCGCTCCTCGTCGTGCTGGAGTGCGGCGAGCAACGTTTCGACGCGGAGCTCGCTCCCGTGGCGCGCGAGGGCCGCCTCGAGGTGCGTGCGCGTCAGCCGTCCCGTCTCCAGCGCTCGCCGCGCCAGCGGCCGCGGGCGGACAATGCGGCTCCCGGACAGGGCCTCGAGGCGCGCGGAGGCCTCCGGGAGCGGGGTCTCCACGAAGCCCCAGAGCGGGTTGACGGCGATGAAGCGGTCCAGGGGCCAGCTCGGCGCCACGCGCGCGATGGCGGCATCCACGGCCGCGTCGAGGTCCACGCGCGCGGCGACTCCATCGGCGCCGGCCTGCGGGGCGAGGGCCTGCGATTCCGCGTTCATCAGCGCGCCTCCACGGTGACGGTCACGGCGCCGGGGTGGCGCGCCGGCAGCGGCGCCGGCCAGATGCGGAAGGTCAGGTGCGTGAAGCGCTCATCCAGGCGGAGCCCGGCATAGAGCCGGGGCCGGAGCGCCCGCGCGAGGCGACTTTGCGGCGCGGCCAGCAGCGTGACCTGGAGGCCGAAGAGCACCAGGACGGCCAGGAGGGCCAGGCCGAGGCGCGGGGCCAGCGTCGCGAGCGTCGTGGCCGGCGGCGTCACGAGACCGGTGAACAGGCCGTGCCAGCCGGCGTAGAGGGCCGCGACGCCGAAGGCGACGGCGCCGGCCATGGCCGCGGCGCCAGGGCCGCGCGCGGCGCCGCGGACGAGCAGCGGCGTGAGGCCGAGGGCGAGGACGACGAGGAAGGGCACGAGGGCGGGCTCGTCTGCGACGCGGAAGCCACCCAGCGTAGCGCCGGCCCCCACGCCTGCGAGGGCAAGCGCGGCGGCGGCCAGCCAGCGGCCGGCCCCGGCGCGCTCCCGGCGCGGCGCCAGCGACGCCACCGTCGTTCGCTCCACGGTGCTTCCGGACGAGAGGAAGGCGTGCGCCTTGTAAAGCGAGTGCGCGACGAGGTGGAGCAGCGCGAGGCCGTAGGCCCCGAGTCCGCACTGGAGCATCATGAAGCCCATCTGCGCGCAGGTGCTCCAGGCGAGCTTCACCTTCACGCTGACCTGCGTCGTCATCACGAGCGCCGCGACCACGGCCGTCGTGCCGGCGATGACCACAAGGAAGGCCTGGGCGACCGGCGAGGCCTCCATCAAACCGGCGAGGCGGATCATCACGAAGCCGCCGAGGTTGACCACGCCTGCGTGGAGCAGTGCGCTCACCGGCGTGGGCGCCTCCATCACCTGCGTGAGCCATCCATGAAAGGGAAGCTGCGCGGTGCGGAGACAGGTCCCGAGCACCAGGAGGAAGGTCGCGGCTTCCGCTGCGGCGGGAAGCGGGCCCGCGATGGCGCCGAGGTCACGCAGGTCGAGGGAGCCGAGCGAGCTTTGGAGGAGCACGGCGGCCGAGAGCAGCGCGAGGTCCGCCAGCCGACTCACGATGAACTTCTTATGCGCGGCGACGAGGGCCTGAGGCCGCTCCTGGAAGAAGGTCAGGAGCTGGTGCAGCGCGAGGCTGGCCGCGGTCCAGGCGAAGACCATCACGAGCAGGTCCCGGGCCACCACGAGCACCGTCACCGCCGCGAGCGTCGCCAGCAGCCAGCGGGCGTAGCGCGCGCCGCCACGCTCCGTGCCGAGGTAGGCCCGGGAGTAGCGGGCGATGACGAAGGCCATGAACGCGACGAGGCCGAGCATCACGCTCGTCACCGCGTCGAGGGCCAGCGCGAGGCCAAGCGTGTCCGCCGCAGCGTCACGCGCCGCCGGCGCCGAGAGCGCCGTCGCGAGGCCTTGGAGCGCCGCGAAGAGCAGGGCCGCCGAGGCCACGCGCTCGGTCCGCTCGAAGAGCGCTCGCCGACCGCCAAGGGGCACGAGGACCGCGCCCAGGACGAAGAGGAGGGGCACGGCGATCGCCGCGAGCGCGGCGAGGCCCGAGAGGTCGGGAAGGGAGGAGGGGAGGGCGGCTCCCAGGAGCGTTGCAACCATGGCCCGTCTCTTGTGACGGCTTCGGCTCGTTGAGAAATAGATAATGTTGCCTGAAACGTTCTCTTTTGAGGAACGAATCGGTTTGGCCGGGCCTGCGCGCGACGATCGCTCGAATGGCCCCCGGGAATCGGGTGCGGAGGGGGTCCGCGTTCTGGGGCAAGGGCGAGGAGGTCACCGTTGACATGGAGCCGCGGGGCCGCGCGTACTGGAGGACGTGAGCGTGCCTGCACGATCCGTTTCGCCCCTCTTGGGTCTTCGAGGGGTGAGCTACGTGTTCCGGGGCATGCGCTTCGTGTACCTCGAGCACCCGGGGCTCGTGCGCATCTGGATCTTCCCTCTCCTCATCACCGTTGGCTGTCTCGTCTTCGGCCTCGGGGAGCTGTCGGACCTGGCGACCTGGCTCCTCGACCGCTTCTGGAACGCGCCGGTGGAAGGGGAGGGTTGGGCGAGGGCAGAGGGCGTGCTGCGCAGCGTCCTGCTCTTCGGCGTGCGCGCGGTCCTCTGGCTGCTCGGGATCTTCGTGCTCTTCGCGCTGAGCTCGGTCATTGCCTCTCCCTTCAACGATGCGTTGAGCGAGGCCGTCGAGCGGCTCCAGGCGGGCACGGAGGCGCCGCCCTTCACGCTCCGGACACTGGTCAGGGACCTCCTTCGGACCCTCGTCGTCGAGGCCGGGAAGCTCCTGCTCTACCTCGGCCTCGTCGGGCCGCTCTTCCTCGTCGGGCTCTTCGTGCCGGCGGTCGCGGCCGTGGTGGGACCCTTGGCCTTCGTGCTGACGGCCCTCTACCTGGCCCTCGACTACGTCGACTGGCCCCTGGCCCGGCGCAACCAGCCGGCCGGCGCCCGGTTGCGCCTACTGCGGCGCCGCTTCGCGCCGCTCCTCGGCTTCGGAGCCGGGGTGTGGATGTGCCTCTACGTCCCGCTCCTCAACCTCTTTTTCATGCCCGCCGCCGTCGCGGGCGGTACGCTGCTCTTTCTGGACCTCGAGGCTGAAAATACCCTCCTGGACGAATGAATCCGTGAACCGTACGTCCCAGGGGCCGCGGGCACTGCCGCCGCGCCCGTTTCCGGGACCGCGGCCTTTCGTCCCCAGCTGGTGCTCATGACCGACGACTTCCACGGTCCCAATAGACGGTCGCTGCAGGAGCGACGATGAACGCGCCGAAAGCGATCAGGTCGCGCGCCCGGACGCGCGCGGTCTTGACCTCCCTCGCCTTCGCGGCGCTCAGCTGCGTCGCCTTCGCGGGCGCACGGGCCGACGCGCAATCCGGCGGGGCGCAGCGCGTGCCCACGAGCGACGCCATCGCCCCGGAGCTCGGCGAGATCCGCTGGGGCTGGTCCGAGGAGCAGCTCGTCGCGCACTTCGAAGAGAAGATCCGGACTCGTTACCGGCGCCCGCTCCGGACGGCCCGCGACGCGCTCCAGGAGGACGAGCTTCGCCAGCGGATGGCGGCGGAGCTCGCGCGGGTCCGAGAGAACCGGTACGCGTTCAACGGCCGCGCC
>JBCCAW010000108.1:0-12908 GCA_039814655.1 Myxococcota bacterium
CTCCCGTTCGAGACGCAGGTGATCACGCCACCTGGTTCGAACCAGGCCGAGCGCTATCCCGACGCTGCCGAGTCCTCCGAGCTCGACCCCCCAGATGGCGCCGCCCACCCAACCGAAGGGTAGGAGCTCGGTGACGCTCGATGGAGCGTTTCGGAACGTCGCCTGGAACCACTCGGGCCTCCACCACGCAAGCCCGACGCGGCGATACCACCAAGCAGATATCCCGCGTAGGTCCCGGCGCAGATACCGACGAGGACCCGCAGGCCGAAGCCAAGGGTGATTCGAGCCCGAGTAAGCGCCGCCGCGCCGCCGACGAAGAGCAGCATGAAGAGGAGCCCAAAGCAGAGCCCCTCGAAGACGCCTTGGGCGACAATGCGCCGGGTAAGGCTTGGCTGGTCGTGCCACCCCATCACGCGGACGAAATAGCTTGGACCGATCATGGCGTTGAGGGCGTTCGTCAGGGAGCCGACGGTGGCCGCTGCCAATAGCGAGGCGACGGCCAGCGTGAAGAGAGTCGACGCGCTCGCACGTGCTTCGAAGCGACTCATGGACGTCACACCGATGGGGGAGGTTCCGACGAGTCGCTGAACGTAGCCGACGCAGCCCCAAAGTCGTCAACTCGCGGAAACTGCATACTTGCCGAAAGACGGGTCGCTCGGGGCCAGACCTTCACGACGCGGCGCGGGGCTGGTGGAGGACGATCGGCAGGACGGTGCCGAAGTGCTCGAAGTCGCGGTCCGTCGTGAAGATGGGGGCGCTGCGGCGGATGGCGAGCGCGCAGAGAAGGAAGTCCGTATTCGACCCCTGGATTCCCTTCGCGCGACAGCGGTTGAAACAGACGGCCGCCTCCTCGTAGTCGAGGGGATCGGTGGCCAGATCCGGGAAAGCGCGAAGTCGGTCCCGAAGCACCGAGAACTGCCGTGTTTCCTTCACCCCCGAGAGCAGCTCCTGTCGAACCGGACCCGGGAGCAGGATTCGCCCTTCGCGCACCAGCTCGGTGAGCTCTCGGGCGATCGCCGCATCTCGCCGGACTTTGCGACGCAGCGCCAACGACCAGACCGAGGTGTCGACGAGGACGTTCACTTCCGGCGTCGTTGCTTCTTGAAGTCGTAGGTCGGGTCCATCTCGATGGTCCCGAACAGCTCGACGATCTTCGCCTGCTTCCGGCGAAGGATGTACTCCTCGAGCGCCTCCGTGACGGTGGCCTTCTTCGTCTTGTGTCCCCCGATCTCGAGGGCCTCCTCCAAGAGGCGATCGTCGATGGCGAGGTTGGTCGGCATGTGTAGGAAGCTACACGTGCCGGTGTGCATCGCAAGCTCGTCTTGCGGGGTGGGTGCCGCGGCGACGAAGGACGGGCCGGAGCCCATTCGAGGAGGCCGGCGCGCAGGCTGCGGGTGGAGGGCCGCTGAAACCCGGAGCGCACTGCGGGGTGGGGGTCCTAGCCATTCGGCGAGAGCACGCGACCGGCGCGGCTCAGCAGCGCGACGAAGACCCCGACGAGGAAGAGCAAGCCGAGCTTGAAGAACACGAAGCAGGCGACGGCGAGCACGTTGAGCCCGAAGAGCACGTCGAGGCGCAGCCCCGGGACGAGCCAGGGCGACGGCGCGTCGGCACCGCCCTCGGCGTGCTCGCGCGCCGCGGCCCAGTAGACGCGGTGAACGGCCAACAGACCGAGACTCAAGAGCGCGAGGGTGCACACCACGGCGAGGGCCGTCATTCGCGTCGAGTAGTGCGCGGGACCAAGCCAGAGCAGGCCGCCCTCACCGAAGAGCACCGCCCAGGATACGGGTCCGGCGGCCTCGCCCATCTCGAGAGCCATGCTCTCGACGCTGGAGAGCCAGAGCGCGGCGTAGAGGAGCGTCGCAGCCAGCAGCATGCCGACGAGCGGCTCGCGGAAGCGCGAGTAGCCCCCTTGGCCGTCTTCCGCGTGTTCGTAGTAGGCCAGGCGCACGCCGTGCTCCCCCGCCGCGAGGTCGCGCAGCGCCCAGACGAAGGCCGACATGGCGAGACCGGACAGGATCATCACGAAGAAGACGAGCCCCTGCACGAGGCTGGCGGCCAGGCCCAACCCGAAGGACTCGGTCCACCATTCGCCGGGGACCGGCCGCAGGGACAGACGCTGCCACCACTCGGCCACGCTCACGCCCATGCCGCCGACGAGGGGCACGCCCAGGAAGAGCAGCCCGTCGAGGCGCCGGCGCCACTGGGCCCAGGCTTCATTGCGGCTGGTGACGCTCCCCGTCGCGTCGAGGAGCATCCCGGCCGGGCCGAGCCCACGGAGCGCTTCGTCGGCGCCGTGAAGCGACCGGACCACGACCGCGACCAGCAGCGGGAGGAGCATGATGTAGTTCGGGCCCCAGTTCAGCGAGCGCACGTAGCTGGTTCCGACGCCGAGACCGAGCGCCGCACCGAGAAGCAGCCAACCGAGCACGAACATGGCGCCCCAGGCCTGACCGGCGGTGACACGCAGCACCCACGGGCGCTCCGACGTCACCCCGGAGGCCGGCGCTCGGGGCTGCGAAGGCGCCGCCGACGAGACCGCCGGGCGTGACCCGGGAGCGAGGGCCTCGAGCCCGGCGAGGAGCTCCGCCGCCGAGGCGACGCGCGCCTCCTTCCGCTTCACGAGACAGCGGTCCACGAGCTCCACTAAGCGCGTGTCGAGCTCCGGCGCCGCCCGGGCGAGGCTGGGAAGCGGTTCGTCGAGGCGCGTGAGCACGGCGCGAAGCCGCGCCCGATGCGGTCGGCTCACGGGATGCTGCTGCACGAGCATGTGCCAGAAGAGGATGCCCACGGCCCAGAGGTCCGAGCGGTGGTCCACCTCCGCCGCGCCCCACTGCTCCGGGGACATGTAGGGCACGGTGCCCACGAGCTGACCGTGCAGGGTCAGCGTTGCGCCCGGGCCGCTCTGCGGGAGCTCCTCCCGGGCTTCGAGTTCGACGGACTCGAAGAGCTTGGCGATGCCGAAGTCGAGCACCTTTACCGGCCCGTCGCGGGTCACGAAGATGTTGTCCGGCTTGAGGTCGCGATGCACGATGCCGAGCGCGTGCGCGCGGACCAGCGCGCGCACGACGGGAATCACGATGGCCACGGCTTCGTCCGGCGGGACCGGCCCTTCGGCCAGCCGGTCTCCAAGCGGCGCACCGTCGAGATACTCGAGCGCGAGGTAGGGCCGGCCGTCGGCCTCGCTCGCCTCGTAGATCACCACGATGTTCTCGTGCTGGCATTGCGCCGTCGCGCGCGCCTCGGCGAGGAAGCGGCGCACGGCGTCGGGGCCCCGCAGCTTGAGGAACTTGAGCGCGACGGAGCGCCCGAGCTTGGTATCCCGGGCCAGGAAGACCTGTCCCATGCCCCCTCGCCCGAGCTCGCGCACGAGCTCGAAGTGCTTCACGCGAAGCCCCACCGCCGGACCGGGCAGCGCCTCGCCAACGGGCTGAGACGCGAAGGGCGACGGCTCGCGAGCTATGGCCTCGAGCGGCGCGGCCTCGAGCGGCGCGGCCTCGAGCGGCGCGTCCTCGAGCGGCGCGTCCGAGCCGAGCCCCAGGGCGTCGGCGAGCGCATCCGGGGGCACGAAACCGGCACTGACGATGGAGGCCGGTGCCGCGTCTTCCGCCAGCAGGCTCACCACCTCGCGCCGGAGCGCCTCGTCGTCACCGGCCGCGTCGCGCACGAAGCGCGCGCGCTCGCTGGGCGGGCGCTCGAGCGCCGCAACGACGAGCGCCTTGACCTCGCCATAGCGCTCGGGGGTCACGAATCGTCCCGAAGGGCCCGGCTGAGCCAGAGCCGCGCAGACGCCCAATCCCCATCGACGGTGCGCGGCGACACGTCGAGGACCGTCGCGACCTCGGGCACGCTCATGCCTCCAAAGAGCCGAAGCTCGGCGACGCGAGCGGCGCGCGGGTCCAGCTCGGCGAAGCGCTCGAGGGCGTCATGGACGAGCAGGGTCTCGAGCTCCGCGCTCGGCGTCCCCACGAGCTGCTCGTCGAGGGTCACCGGCTGGAGCGGGCCGCCCCGGCGCAAGGCCCGCCGCGCCCGCGCATGGTCGACGAGGACGTTCCGCATGCACGTGGCCGCCACGGCCAAAAAGTGAGCCCGGCCGCTCCACTCCGGCGCGCGCTGCTTCACCAGGCGTACGTACGCCTCGTGCACGAGGGCCGTCGGCTGCAGCGTGACCGCCCGGCGCTCCCGGGACATGAGGCCGCGGGCCAGGCGCCGCAGCTCGGCGTAGGTGAGCTCGAGCAGCCGCGCGTGGTCGGCGTCCGGGCTTGCACCGGACGCAGGGGACCCGAGGCGCTCGAGGATGGCCGTCACCTCGGAACGGGCGTCGGCAACCATGCGTCAAGGTACCACGGGCGCTGCCGGAGACCGTAGCCCAGGGCACCCGCCGCAGTGGTCCTTCCCGGGCCACGGACCCTCGGCACCGGTCCCGCGCGGGACCTCGCGTTAGGCGGCCTCGCGTCGGCGGCAGGCGCGCCGTGTGTCTCAGAAGCCTTCGGTCTTCGCGATGATCTCGTTCATGATCTCGCGCGTGCCGCCGCCGATGGGGTAGAGGCGCGCGTCGCGGTAGAGGCGCTCGACGACCATCTCGCGCATGTAGCCGTAGCCGCCGTGGAGCTGCACGGCTTCGTCGCACACGTAGCTGCACATGTCCGTGGCCGTGTTCTTCGCCATGGCCGCCAGCGAGGGGCGCTCTTCGCCGCCCAAGTAGCGCTGCACCGCCTCGCCCGTGAGCGCCCGGGCCGCGGCGAGGCGCGTGGCCATGTCCGCGAGCTTGTGCCGCGTGACCTGAAAGCCCGAGAGGGGCCGGCCGAAGGCCTGGCGCTCGCGCACGTAGCGGCGCGTCTCGCGAAAGGCGAGCTCGGCGATGGCCACGCACTGCGCCGCGAGCATGAGCCGCTCGCTCACGAAGTTCGCCATGATGGCCACGAAGCCCGCGTTCTCGAGGCCGATGAGGTTCTCCGTCGGCACGCGGCAGCCCTCGAAGGTGAGCTCCGCCGTATCGCTCGCCCACCAGCCGGTCTTGGCGAGCTTCTTCGACACGTAGAAGCCCGGCGTGTCCCGCTCGATGATCAGCAGCGAGATGCCGCCGTGCCCTTCGCCGCCGGTGCGCACGGCGGTCACCACGAAGTCGCAGCGCGTGCCCGAGGTGATGAAGGTCTTGGCGCCATCGACGACGTAATGGTCGCCGTCGCGCACGGCCTGGGTGCGCAGCCCCGCGACGTCCGAGCCGCCGCTGGGCTCGGTGATGCCCAGCGCCGCGATCTTCTCGCCTTCGAGCACGGGCCGCACGAAGCGCTCCTTCTGCGCGGCGCTCCCGAAGCGCACGATGGGCGGCAGCGCGATGCCGTGGCTCCCGAGCCCGACGCAGGTGCCCACGCTCGTGCCGGCGACCACCATCTCTTCGGCGGCGACGAGCACGTGCGAGAGATCGCCGCCGTTGCCGCCCACGTCCTCCGGGTAGCCGAGGCCGAGCAACCCGATCTCGCCGGCGCGCCCGTAGAGCTCCCGGGGAAAGGACCCGGCTTCTTCCCAGGCATGCGCGTACGGCGCGATCTCCTTCGCGGCGAAGCGCCGAATCTGCTGCCGAAGCTCGGCGTGCGCGTCGGACTCGAAGAGAAACGTAGACATGCCGGCAGCAGCCTAGCGGAGGCGGCGTCGCCCCGGCGGCGAGTGAGACCCACCGAGACCACATATCACCCTCGATATCGGCCACGTGGCCCGCACCGGCCGTTCGTGCGGTGTTGCACCCCGCAAAGGTGAGGCAGCGCTCCGCCATGCTCCCTTTCGCGGATCTTCGCTCGGGCACGGATCGACGAAGTAAGCCAATGGCTTATACTGCCGAAGTGCGCTTCAGCTGGGATCCCGCGAAGGACGAGTCGAACCGCAGCAAACACGGGCTCGGGTTCGACGAGGCGTCGGAGCTGTTTCGAAGGAGCATCGACTACCTCGAGATCTTCGATGAGGCCCACTCGGTTTCCGAGGAGCGCTTCATCGCGATCGGTCCACTCGTCGACGGTGTGGTGGTCGTCGTGTTTACGGAACCTGACGACGACACGATTCGAATCCTCAGCGCGCGCCGAGCCACGCCACGGGAAGTCGCGCTCTACCAACAGCACATGGACAACACATGACCGACATCCCGGAGCTCGATGCCACGGCCTTCGGCCGCGCACTCAAACGAAGCGTGAGGGCACGATTGATGCGCGGTGAAATCGCGTCGGGCGATGACGTCGTCGCGCTTCGTCGCTTCGTCGGACTTTCTCAGACCCGTTTCGCCGAAGCGCTGCACATCAGTGTCCACACGCTGCGGAACTGGGAGCAGGGCAGGCGCCATCCAGAGGGCCCTGCGCTTGCGCTGCTGCGCATTGCGGCCCGCCACCCCAGAATCGTGCACGAGAATCTGTCGTCCGCGGCCTGACGCCTGCCGCCGTTCACCACCCGCCCCCCGGCTAGCTCGCGGCGCTCTCCAACGCGACGGTGAGTTCCGCCGCCGCCCGGGCGAGCCCGAGCCGCGGATGGCGGCTCATGTCAACCCATCGACGGTAAGTGTTCTCCCCGTCCCGTGTTGACGAGATCCCTGGTGTGAGGCGGCCACGACGCCAGTCTGGGCCGGCTTCGCGCGATGATTTCTCCGCCGAGGTGCCCGCGCGGCCGGCGCTCAGGCGAAGGGGAGCACGACGTCCCCGCGGCGCGCGGCGAGGACGGCATCGCGGAGGTAGGCGGCGGGGGAGAAGTCCTGGGGCTTCGCGGTCTCGAGGAGCGAGTAGAAGAGCGACGCGACCTCGGTTCCACGCCTGGACTTCGAGCCGAAGTGGTTGCGGCGACCGACAACCGGGCCGCGGATGCCTCGCTCGGTCGCGTTGTTGCCCTTCGGGATGTGGGGGTCGTGCACGAAGCGCGTGAGCTCCGTCCAGTGACCGAGAATGTACTGCGCAGCCTTCCCGTACGCGAGCGACGTCAGCACGGGAAGCGACTGGAGCCACGCCTTCATCCGCGCGAGTGTCTGGGCAGATTCCGTCCGTCGGATGCGCCTGCGTTCTTCCGCGCTCGTCGCCTTCGCGTCGAGGTCATAGAGCTCGCTGATCCAGTTCATCATCTGGATAGACTCCGGATGATCCGGCGCGGCGTCCTTGAACTTGCGATAGCCAGCATGGACGCCCCCGACTTTACGTAGCATCCGTTATACGAAATGCGGGCCGCCCTGCTGGGGAGCGCGGGAGGCTTCGACAGCCGCGATCGCGCCGTGACCCCGGGCGGCCAGTCCGGCTCGACCTTCGAGTTCCGCCGCGTCGAAGACTTCGTCCCGCCGGCCTCCTGACGCCGGGCGGTGCGCGACCCCCGCGGCCGCGACGCGTCACGAGCGCTCGCGCTGTGCGAGCTGGGCAACGCTCGGTCCGCGGACTATCGAGTGGGTATGGACGCCTCTAGCGCTCTCGCGTGGATGCTCGCAGCGTTGGCCGTGGCGAGCTGTACGCGCTCGGCCGTGATCGCCCCGGACGCGGGGCCGCCGGAAGTACTCTCGCCCGACCCTTGCCTCGCGTTCGCATCGCGCGATGCGTGTTGTGGCGTTCCCGAGTGCTTGTGGGCCCGCGTGGTCGACCGCGAGAACTTCTGTGTGAGCCGGGCGCGCGGGTGCCGCTCCGACGACGACTGCGCAGCGCCCCGCGTGTGCGAGGCCTTTGCCAGCGGCTGCGCCAGTATCGACGCCTGCGAAAGCGGCTGCAACCTGGCGCTCGGGGGAGGCGCCTTCTGCCTGGCTCCGGGTGAGCTCCCGTAGCAGGACGTCGCCCGGAGCGGCGCGCGTACTCTTCAGGCCTAGTTGATGTTGGCGCGGGCGACGAAGCGGTTGCCCGTGCCCACCACGCCGCTCGCGGTGAGCTCGATGCGTACGGCGCCCCAGCCGGGCACGGCGACCTCGCGCTGGCTCACGACGTCGACGATGACGAAGCCGGTGCCCCCGTCGAGTCGGCCCATGACCGCGGCGGGGAGGGTGGCCGTGGCTGCGGCCGGCTCGAAGCGACACTCCACACTGCGGTCGACCGAGCCCGCCGTGTCGCCCGTGTCGCCGGCGACGATGACCAACACCTCGTCGCCGGAGGCGTCCCCGGTCCAGGTGAGCGTGAGCGGGCTGGTCCTGGCGACCTCCAAGGGCGGCGCCCCTCCGAGCGGGAGGGTCGGGGAGGTGACCACCACGCGGGTAGGAGCCTCGAGGGTGGCCGTGAAGGGGCCGATGTCCGCGCCGCCCGGCGCGCTCACGACGAGCGTGTCGCCCGCGTCCCAGAGCGCTTCCTCGGAGGCGACGAACTCGTAGAACGTGCCCCGCATGATCTGAATCGGGGCCCGGCCGCCGGTGATGGAGATGAAGCCCGCATCGCGGAACTGGGGGAAGGCGCCCTCGCCGGGGTTCGCCAGCAGCTCGCTTTCCCGGAGCACGCAGTTCCCTTCCAGAGGTTCCACCCGCGTCGCAAGCGGCGATGGGTCCTGGTCGAAGAACTGCGCGCCGGCGCCCCCGTTTTGCACGCCTCGGAAATCGTAGCTGTTGGCGAAGACCCGCGACGTTCGGAGCACGCCCTCCGGCACGGGATTCTCGCCGGCGTCGCCCGCGTCGAGGCCCGCGTCGTCCGGGCTCACCATGGGCCCCGCATCCTCCCTCGGGCTGCCGCCGTCACCCGCCGCATCGCTACCCGAGCAGGCCGAGAGAACGAAGGCCGCGCTGAGCAAGGTCGAGCAAATCCGCATGACCGACGAGTTAGCAGTGCGGCGACGGGGCGGCACGGCTCTCCGCCGACGAACGACCCCAGGTCGGACGCGCCGATGACCGAGCTGGAGGCGCGCTTCCTCTTGGGCGACCACGACGCCGTCGCTCTCGGCTTCACCACGCGGGGCTTCCGGCGGGGGCGACGTCATCTACGACGTCGAGCAAGGGCGACTTTGCGCCTGCTAGCCGTCGCCCTACGACGCCCAGGATGGCGGGGCGTACGCTTGCCCTGGCGTGGCGCCGATCGCGAGCAGCACCACCGCCGCGTCCTGCGTGACGAACTTGCGTGGGGGGATAGCCAGCATGAACCCGCCCGACTTTACGTAACATCCGTCGTACGAAATGCGGGCCGCCCTGCTGGAGAGCGCGGGAGCGACGGGCGCTCCGCCCGTGTAGGAACGGCCGCCCCGTCCGAAGCTCCTGCGAGAGGCTCTCGGGCGGGGCAAGCACCAACGCACCGCCTGCCCTTGCCCTTTGGCGCGGGCAACGCCCTCGAGACGCAGTGCTTCGCAGATTTGGCGAGGGCAAAACCAAACGCAGCGCCTGAGACCGCGATTTGCGCAGGGCAATCGCGACCGCAGGCGCTGCGTTGCGTCTTTGGTCCTCCGAGAGGCGCGGGCAGGCGATGCGCGGCCGATTGCCGGCCTCAACCCCCACGCCGACCGCTTACAAGGGCCGCAGCGGCCCTTTGCGTCGGCGCGGAAGGCACGTCAGCGAGCGCGGACATGCGCGGCACGGTCGAGGAGCCGGTTGACCGCGATGTGACGAGCAAGGTCGTCCGCGCGCGCAGGGCGATCACATTGGCCGTCCCCTGACACCGGACCAGGCAACCGAACCGACGCCATCGCATCCTCACACAAGAGGTTAAGGCGAACACACGGGTACGTTTAGACGCCGATGCCGACGATACCGGCTTCGGTCGTCCGACTACGCCGCACTAGAATCGGCCGCGCGAGGCCGGAAGCGCCGCGGGCTCCGGCGCTCAACCAGCGACGGATCTTCCTCCCGCTCTGCTAGTCGAGAGACTCACCGTGATGGCTTAGCTCCGCAAGAACATAGTGCCACAAACTCGGCTCGCCGTCTTCGTCCATGACGGCTCCGTCCCACATGAAGGCCTCACCGGTCCACTCATCAACCAGGATCCATGTCGCGTCCATATCACGACCCACCAGCCAGTATCGGCGCCCCTCCACCTCCCTACACTCAACGTTCTCCAGAGAAATATCGAGCTCGCTTAGCGTTGAGAACTCGACGAACGTCGAAAAAAAGTCTTTCAATCTCTCCACCACCCCCGATGGTCTCCACGGCTCCGCAGCGTAGCGGAACTCGATCTCTCTATCCGGTCGACTGATGTGTCGGAGAACCCGTAGCTTCGCGCCCTGCCAAGTTAACACGCTTTTACCATGATACGCCTCGACTACTCCGTGCGGAAATAATTCAGCACGCTGCGGACACCAGTAGCAACGGGATGGTCGTGCTCGAGGCTCTTGGCGAGCGCCAGCAGACGCTTCTTGGCGCTCTTCGCCGAGGGGCTCGCGTAGGCGTCACGCAACGCCTTGCGAACCGAGGGCTGAAGCTCCTTGCCAAGATGGTCGACGGCCAGGTGGCGGAGCCTGCCGTCACAGACCGGGCAGGCGAGCACGTCGAGCCCCAGGCCCCGCGCCATCAGGCTCGCCCAGTCGGGGTTGGGCCGGCCCGACGTGGACGCGGCGGAGCGACCGGTGGCGTCGTCCCCGTCGGGGGCCGCCGGGACCACGCGGTCACGCCAGCGGTGGCGGGCGCTGAGCACGCCCGTGTACAGCACCTGATTCTTGTGCGGCTTCGGGATGAGCACCGCGAGGCGCCCCAGCAGCTCGACGGGCGTGAGCTTCAGAGGCGAGGTACCATCAGACCACAGGGTTTTCAGGCGAGGCAGCACGTCGCCGTCCCCGCCCCAGCTCAGCCGATCCGCCGCCAGCGGCGGCCGGGGGAGGTAGCGGCAGAGCACTTCGCGGCGGTCCCGCCGCTTCTTCCCCACGGTCACGCCCGCGTGCAGGTCGAAGCCGCTCACCCGCGCCTTGTGCCGCCCACTGCTCGCCCGCGGCGCCGCCCGCCGGAGCCGCGTTACCTTGGTACGGCAGACCGGATCGCCGGCGGGGCGCCGGCGGCCGCCACCTGCCGGCGAGCTTTGGCCGGGGAGCGGGGACGCTCCCCCAGCAAACGAAGGGTCTGGCCTTCCGGGACCTGAAACCGACTTCCGCTATGCGCCCTTGCCGGCGCCAGCGGGTTTGCAGCGGGGCGCGTGGACCCAGACACTCTCTCGGTGAAGCGCGCGTCCCACCTGCCCGACGACGTGCTCGAGGGAGCCGCCCTCGAGGCCGAGGTGAAGCGCCTGGCGGCCAAGCTGCTGACGCCGGCGCGCGTCGACAAACTCCAGGTGAGGGAGGCCGGTGAGGTGCTCCGCGCGCGGCTCACGGAGGTGCTCGGCGACGCGGACGACGACAAGGCGAGCTGGCGCATCGCGCGCAAAGCCACCTTTTGGGCCGGAACCCCAGGCTGGATGAAGCTCGTCGACGACGGCGCCGCGAGCAACGACCTACCCCTTGCGCCGGTGCCGCTCCCGGAAAGCTACCGCGAAGGCCGCGCCATCGACCGGCTGCCCGGCGAGCTCGCCCACCAGGTGAAGGACGAGCTCGCCGCCTGGACCCGGCTGAGCGGCGGCGTGCCGCCCAAGCACGAGGTGGCGCTGTGGCGCGAGGACGTCGTGCACGCCGTGGCCGAGCCCTACCACTTGTGGATCGGTCTCCGGAGCCGGCACCCGCTGCTGGTCTTGCGCGCACGCACCCGGAAAGAGCTGGCCCACGGCGCGGCCGTCACCGTGCTCGCGGGCCTCGGGGCGGGCGGCTTTGGTTTGGTCGTGGCGCCCTGGCTGGCCGCAGGCGCCTTCGCCTTCGGCGCCGGCATCGCCGGCTCGCAGGTCGCCGAGCAGCTCGGCCGCCGCTACCGCCCCGTATGGAGCTGGCAGCGCGACGAGCCGCCGCGCGAGCGCTGAAGGGCCCGCTCAGCCCCAGCCGTCGCTCTCCTCTCCGCTCACGGGGACGCGTACGAAGCCGTGGGGGCGGCAGCGCCAAATGCGAAAGTAGACGGGACCCGACACGTCCGGCAGGCCTGTGAAGGCCATGGGGCGCTGGCACTCGGGGCAGAGAGGCCCGATGGCCTCCGGTGCCTCGAGGTCCTGGGCATCGTCGCGGGTCATCGCTCCGCGCAGGACTCTGCGGCCAAAGGCGCCGGCCCCCAAGTTCGTGAAGAAGCGTAAAGCTCTGTCTCGCTAACGTGGCTGGAGCGTCCAAGCGGCACCATGTCCTTCCCCATGCGACGCGCCCTCGCGCTTCTCGTCGTCGTCGCCGCCTGCGGGGACGCGGACGAGAGCCCCGAGCTTTCGCCCCGGCTCGTGGTGACCGCGCCCGCCGTGCGGGACGTGGCCGTGGAGCGTCTGTCCCTGCTCGGGGACCTCCGCGGGGAGGTCGAGGTGCGCGTCGTCGCGGACCTCGCCGAGCGCGTCCAAGAGGTGCACGTGCGGGACGGCGACCATGTGGCGACCGGCGATCCGCTGCTCACGCTCGAGGCGTCCCTGCCGAGCTCGGACCTGGCGCAAGCGGCCGCCGCCCGGGACGTGGCCCGCGCGGACCGGGACCGGCTCGCCGCGGACCTGGCGCGCGTGCGCCCCCTCGTGGAAGGCAACGCGCTCCCCCGGGCTCAGCTCGAACAGCTCGAGGCCTCGCTCCGCGCCGCCGAGGCCCGGGTCACGCAGCTCGGGGCCAGCCAGCGCGCCGCGCGCCTACGCCGCGGCCGCACGGTGGTGCGGGCGCCGACGGCCGGCGTGGTCACGGGTCTCGAAGCCAAGGTGGGCGACCTCGTCGCGCCGCAAGCGCCGGTGGCGCTCATCGTCCGCATGGCGCGCGTCGAGGTCGCGCTCCGCGTGGTCGAAGAGGATTTCGTGCGGCTCCGGACCGGCCTCGTCGCCGTGGTGAAGCCGCCCTCGCTTCCGGAGCTCTCCCGGGAGGGCACGGTCCTGCGTCTCTCGCCGGTGCTCGACCGGGTGACGCGCACCGGCGAGGTGGTCGTGCAGGTCGACAACGCCGACGGCCAGCTCCGCCCGGGCATGGTGGCCGAG
>JBCCAW010000472.1:0-4855 GCA_039814655.1 Myxococcota bacterium
CCTACCGCATCCGTGGCGCGAAGATCTTCATCAGCGGCGCCGACCACGACGTGGCGGAGAACGTCGTGAACCTGGTGCTCGCGCGCATCGACGGCGCGCCGGCCGGCACCAAGGGCATCAGCCTCTTCGCCGTGCCGCGGCTCCGCGAGGAAGGCGGCGCCCTCGTGAGCAACGACGTGCAGGTGACCGGCGTCATCCACAAGATCGGCTGGAAGGCGCTCCCGAGCCTCGCCCTCGGCTTCGGCGACGCGGGCGACTGCCACGGCTGGCTCGTCGGTGCTCCGCACCAAGGCCTCCGCATGATGTTCCAGATGATGAACGAGGCGCGCATCGGCGTGGGGGTGAACGCGGCCGCCACGGCGAGCGCCGCGTACCACGAGGCGCGGCTCTACGCGCTCGACCGCGCGCAAGGCCGGGCCCTCGAGGCCCGGGGCGCCGGCGCGCCGGTGCCCCTGGTGGCGCACCCGGACGTGCGGCGCATGCTCCTGCGTCAGAAGGCCATCGTCGACGGAAGCCTCGCGCTCGCGGCGAGCACGGCATTTCACGCGGACCTCGCGGAGCACGGCCCGGAGGAGAGCCGCGCGCACCACCAGCTGCTCCTCGACCTGCTCACGCCGGTCACGAAGACCTTTCCCGCCGAGTTCGGCTTCGAGGCCAACGCGCTCGCGGTGCAGGTGCTCGGCGGCTACGGCTACACGAGCGAGTACCTGCCCGAGCTCTTCCTCCGGGACCAGAAGCTCAACACCATTCACGAGGGCACCACGGGCATTCAGAGCCTCGATCTCCTCGGCCGGAAGGCCATGGCCCGGGGCGGCGCGGCGCTGCAGGCGCTCGCTGCGGAGATCGAAAAGGCCCTGGCGGCCGCGGAGGCAGCGGGCCTCGACGACGCGCTGCGTGCGCCGCTGAGAGACGCGATGGGCCGCCTCGGCCAAACGTCCATGACCCTCGGCCAGAAGGGCCTCGCCGGGGACACGCTCGGCATGCTCGGCCACAGCGTCGACTACCTGACCATGACGAGCCTCATCGTCGTGGCCTGGCAGCACCTTCGCCTCGCGACGGCGGCGGCCGCCCGCCCCGAGCGCGGCGCCTTCGAAGAGGGCCTGCTTCGAAGCGCGCGCTACTGGATCGCCACCGAGCTCCCGCGCGTCGCCCACCTCGCTCACCTCTGCGAGACGAACGAGGCGAGCTACCTCGAGATGGAGCCGGGCTGGTTTTGAGCGTGCGCTTCGGCGTCGACCTCGGCGGGACGAAGACCGAGCTCCTGGCCCTCGACGGTTCCCGGGAGGTCTACCGCAAGCGCGTCGCGACGCCGGCGGCGGAGGGCTACGGCGCCATCGTCCGCTGCATCCGCGACCTGGTCGTGGAGGCCGAGGCGGCGCTCGGCGTGCGAGGCACCGTGGGCGTGGGCACGCCGGGCGCGCTCAGCCCCGCGACGGGACGGCTCAAGAACGCCAACACGACGGCGCTCAACGGCCAGCCCTTCGATCGGCACCTCGCCGACGCCCTGGGCCGGCCCGTGCGCCTCGCCAACGACGCCAACTGCTTCGCGCTCAGCGAGGCGAGCGATGGCGCGGCGGCGGGCGCGGACGTCGTCTTCGGCGTCATCGTGGGCACGGGCACTGGCGGCGGGGTGGTGGTGCACGGCCGCGTGCTCACCGGTCCCAACGCCATCGCCGGCGAGTGGGGTCATATGCCGCTCCCCTGGCCCCGGCCCGAGGAGCTGCCCGGCCCGCCCTGCTACTGCGGGCGCCAAGGCTGCGTGGAGACCTGGCTCAGCGGCCCGGGCCTCGCCCGCGACCACGAGGCGATCACCGGCGTCCGCCGGGAAGGAGCGGCGCTCGCCGAGGGCGCAGCGTCCGGCGACGACGACGCCCGGGCCACGCTCGACCGGCACGCGGACCGCTTCGCCCGGGCCCTCGCCGTGGTGCTCGACGTGCTCGACCCGGACGTGGTGGTGCTCGGCGGCGGCGTCTCGAAGCTCGCGCACCTCTACGCGGCCATCCCCACGCGCT
This sequence comes from Myxococcota bacterium, assembly GCA_039814655.1. GTDB lineage: Bacteria > Myxococcota_A > Polyangia > Polyangiales > Houyiibacteriaceae > CALCTH01. The sequence goes on from JBCCAW010000472.1 coordinate 2,013, forward strand.
GGGGCACGCACGTGTTCAGCGACGTCGTCCGCACGCGCCTGGTCCCGGCCCGACACGGCGACGCGAGCGGCGTGCGCGGCGCGGCCTGGCTCTGGTCCGTCGCCGAGGCCGACGCGCTGGCGCCCCCACGCTGAGCGGACTCAGGCGGCGCGGCGCTGGATGCGGCGGCCGAGGAGCTTTTCGATGCTCTTCAGGTAGGCCTTCTCTTCCGGGTCGCAGAAGCTCACGGCCGTGCCCGAGGCGCCGGCGCGCGCCGTGCGGCCGATGCGGTGCACGTAGGTCTCGGGCACGTTCGGAAGGTCGAAGTTGATCACGTGGCTGATGCCCTCGACGTCGATGCCGCGCGCCGCGATGTCCGTCGCGACGAGCACGTTGAGCTCACCCGAGCGGAAGCCGTCGAGAGCCCGCGTGCGCGCCCCCTGGCTCTTGTTGCCGTGAATGGCCGCAGCTTCGATGCCGGCGCCCGCGAGCTTCTTCACGAGCCGGTTCGCCCCGTGTTTGGTCCGCGTGAAGACGATGGTGTGGGCAATGTCGCCGGTGCTGAGGAGCTCGATGAGCATCTTCGGCTTGGCCCGCTTCTCCACGAAGACGACCTCCTGGCGGACCTTCTCGGCCGCGGAGCTCACCGGCGCGACGGCCACGCTCACCGGGTCGTGAAGCAGCTCGTTGGCGAGCTTCCGGATGGGCCCGGGCATGGTGGCGCTGAAGAACAACGTCTGGCGCTTCCTCGGGAGCTTCGCGATCACGCGCCGCACGTCGGCCAGGAAACCCATGTCGAGCATGCGGTCCGCTTCGTCGAGCACGAAGAGGCTCACCTTGCTGAGGTCCACGTAGCCACGGCCCATGAGGTCGAGCAGGCGCCCCGGCGTGGCGACGAGCACGTCGATGCCTCGCTTCAGCTCGGCGATCTGCTTGCCCTCTTTGACGCCGCCAAAGATGACCGTGTGCCAGAGTTCGAGGTGCTGGCCGTAGGTCGAGAGGCTCGCGCCGATCTGGGCGGCTAGCTCGCGCGTGGGCGTGAGCACCAGCGCGCGAATGGCCGTCTCTTCCCCGGCGATGGCGTCGAGACGTTGGAGCACGGGCAGGCCGAAGGCGGCGGTTTTCCCCGTGCCCGTCTGCGCGCAGCCGAGCACGTCCCGGCCTTCGAGGGCCGGCGGAATGGCGTCGCGCTGAATGGGGGTCGGCTCACGGTACCCCGCGTCCTTCACGGCGCGGAGAAGGTCCTCGTGGAGCCCAAGGTCATCGAAGGTCACGCCGGGTGCTCGCAGGTCGCGGCGTTTTCGCAAGCCAACGGCGGGTGAATCCCCGGCGCATCGGGGCTGGCGCGGCTGGCGCGAAGGGCCTCGGCCCACTACATGACGCGCTCCATGACGCACTCTCCTTCCCACAGCGAGGGGGAGCCTGGCGGGAGCGGCGACGCGCCCTCCCCCACTTCATCGACCGGGTTCGACGCCTTTGGCCTCGACCCCCGCCTCGTCGAAGCCCTCGGCTCCCTCGGCTTCGAGTCGCCCACGCCCATTCAGGCGGAAGCGCTCCCGCCCCTTCTCGAGGGCCGGGACGTGATCGGACGTGCACGCACGGGCTCGGGCAAGACCGCCGCCTTCGGTCTGCCGCTCCTCGAGCGGGTAAAGGACGAAGGCCGCCGCGAGGTGCGGGCGCTGGTGCTGGCTCCGACGCGGGAGCTCGCCCTCCAGGTGACGGACGCCATCCGCACCTTCGCCAAGCGCCTCCCCGTGCGCGTCGTGACCGTCTACGGCGGCGCGTCCTACGGTCCGCAGCTCGCCGCGCTGCGCCAGGGCGTGCCCGTGGTGGTGGGGACGCCGGGCCGGGTCCTCGACCACCTCGAGCGCGGCACCCTCGACCTGAGCCGGCTCGAGATGATCGTGCTCGACGAGGCCGACGAGATGCTCCGCATGGGCTTTCTCGAAGACGTCGAGACCATCCTGAGCAAGACGCCGGAGACGCGGCAGGTGGCGCTCTTCAGCGCGACCATGCCGGACCGTATCCAGGCCATCGCCGCCAAGCATCTCCGGGACCCGCTCACGGTGCAGGTCGAGGGCAAGGCGCTCAGCACCGGGCACATCACGCAGCGCGCCGTGGTGGTGCCGCAGCGCTTCAAGGCCGAGACGCTCCAGCGCCTGCTCGCCGCCGAACCCATCGAAGCGGCCATCGTCTTCTCCCGCACGCGCGCGGGAGCGGCGGAGATCGCCGACCTCCTCGCCCGCGACGGCCTCGCCGCCGACGCGCTTCACGGCGACCTCAACCAGGCCGCGCGCGAGCGCGTGCTGACCCGCTTTCGCGCCGGCCTGCTCGAGGTGGTCGTCGCGACGGATGTCGCGGCCCGGGGCATCGACGTGGAGCGGATCAGCCACGTGATCAACCTCGACCTGCCGCCGGACCCGGAGACCTACGTGCACCGCATCGGCCGCACGGGGCGCGCCGGCCGCGAAGGCGTGGCCATCAGCATGGTCACGCCGGCCGAGGTGCCGCGGGCGCGCTACTTCCAGCGTGCGCTCAAGGTGAACATCGAGCGCATGCCCGTGCCCTCGGATGCGGTCATCGCCAGCTCGCGCAGCGACGAGATCCAGCAGCTCCTCGACGCGCAGCTCGCCGAAGGCACTGGCTCCGGGGCCGGCGATGTGGTGCGGGCGCTCGAGGAAGAGCACGACCTCCGCGACATCGCCGCCGCTGCGCTGACCTTGCTCGCCGCCGAGCACGGCCTCGACCTCGAGGGCGACTTCGACGAGCACCCGCCGCGCTGGGCCGAGGCCCGCATCCCGCAGGACCGGGCCGGCCGTGGTCCCCGGGAGCGCGGAGGCCGCGACGGAGGCCGTGAGCCCCGC
>JBCCAW010000739.1:0-2472 GCA_039814655.1 Myxococcota bacterium
CGAGCGGCTCCGGGCCCAGGGGCGTCTCGTCGTGCCCGTGCTCAACAAGCGAGACCGGCTTACCAGCGATGAGCTGTCCCGAGTGGAGGCCGTGGTCGAGGAGGGCTTCGGCGTGCCTCCGGTTCCCATCAGCGCGCGGAAGGCGCTGAAGGCCCGCTTGGCCGGGGACGAAGCGGCCTACGACGCGACGGGTTTCCCCGCGCTGCTGGCGCATCTCGAGGCCGAGGTGTTCGGACGGGCCCGGGTGCTCAAGCGAGGGGCCGTCGCAGGACGCCTGGCTGCGGCCCTCGACGATGCGCTCGGCGTCGAGGAGGCGCGCGCAGCATGGGCCGAGGAGCGCCGGACGCAGCTCGACGCGCGCGCGCGCTCTCTCGCGGCCGCCGCCTCGGGCCTGCGCCTCGCCGTGGACGACACGCTTCGTGACTTCAGCCGGGACCGGAGCGCCGCCTTCGAGGCCGCGGCGGCGGAGGTGCTCGCCTTCGTGCAACCGCGGAGCAGCCGCTTCGCCCGGCACGGCGTCGACCGCGAGGACCGGGCCTTCCTGGCCGAGGTGCTCGAGCGAAGGCTCGGCGAGGCCTCGGAGGCATGCACGAGGCGCCTCCGCGCACGCTTCGCCGGGGAGCTCGCCGGCGTCGCGGGCCCCGAGGCCCTTCGCGACGCCGTCGCCGACGCGCTTCGCGCCCCCCTCGCCGGCTTTTGGGGATACCAGCGAGGCGTGCTGGCCGGCGGGGCGCTCGCACGCTTCTTCGAAGAGGTTCTGCCCCGCGCCGAGCTCGAGGCGACGTCCCTCGCGCGAGAGCTGGGCCGCGCGGGGGCCGATGTGGACGGGGAGCTCCGGCCGGCCCTCGCGGACGCCATCGTCGCGCTGACGCAGGCCCTCCGGCACGACATCGAGGCCACACGCGCCGCCGAGGCCCAGGCCGAGGCGGAGCGAGCGCAGCGCATCGCCGGACCCCTGAGGGCCTTGCGCGAGGCGCTCGGCGAGCTGGCGCAGGAGCCAATTCGCGACCGGGCCTTCGACGCGACGCGCCTCGACCGTTCCTGACGCTGCAAGACGCCCGAGAAGGAGCCTCTCCTCCGCATCGGCCTTGCAAATCTCGGGCCTCGGCCCCCTATACTGGTGGCCACGGTTCCTCCGGCGAGCCGCCCAAAGCCACCATGGAAATCAAGCAGCAACTCCTTCTTTCGCAGCAGCTGGTGATGACGCCGCAGCTGCAGCAGGCGATCAAGCTCCTGCAGATGTCACGCATGGAGCTTTCCGAGCTGGTCCAGGAAGAGCTCCTCGAGAACCCCGTCCTCGAAGACACGCTTGAAGGGCGGGACAATCGCGAGGTAACGGCCGGTGAGGTCGCGGCGGAAGCAACGACCATCGAAAAGCAGGTCGCAAGCGACGACAAGGCGGCTACGGAGGATCCCAACAAGGACAAGAAGGAGGATATCGACTGGGAGCGATACCTCGAAAATCATGCCCTTCAGGCGCCGATGTCCGGCGGCATTCGCCGTGGTGGAGACGATGAGCTTCCCGGGGTCGACCAGACGCTCTCGCGCGCCGAAGACCTGACTGAGCACCTCGCGTTCCAGCTCCGCATGGGAGACTTCGTCGACGACGAGCAGCGCTTCGGAGCGCTGGTCGTGGGCAACCTTGACGGCAGCGGGTTGCTCCGTGTCGATGGCATGGCTCCCGAGGAGATTGTGCCCCGGTTGGCCGAGGAGGCCGGGCTGCACCCGGAGGACGCCGAAGAGGTGCTCCTCATGATGCAGCGCTTCGACCCCATCGGCTGCTGCACGCGCAGCCTCGAGGAGTGCCTCCTCGTTCAGGTGGAGCACTTTGGGCTCGACGCGCTGACCCGAGACGTCGTGGCCAAGCACCTGACCAACCTGGAGCGCAAGAACTACAACGCCATCGCTCGCGACCTGGCCGTCGACGTCGAGGAGATCTACGACGTCGCTCAGGTCATCGCCGAGCTGGAGCCCCGCCCCGGTCGCAACTACACGAGCGAGGAGCCGCGCTACATCACGCCGGACGTGTACGTTCATCGCGTCGGTGACGAGTACTTCGTCGTGGCCAACGACGACGGGATGCCGCGGCTGAAGATCAGCGGCTTCTACCGCGCCGCCATGGCGGACAACCCTAAGGCGAAGGAATACATCCAAGGGAAGCTGCGTTCGGCTCAGTGGCTCATCCGGTCCATCGACCAGCGCCGGAAGACCATCGTCAAGGTCACCGAGTGTATCGTGGAGAAACAGCGGGACTTCTTCGACAAGGGCATCGAGCACCTGAAGCCGATGATCCTGAGGAACGTCGCCGAGGCGGTCGGCATGCACGAGAGCACCATCTCTCGCGTGACCTCGAACAAATATGTGCATACGCCGCGTGGAATTTTCGAGCTCAAGTTCTTCTTCAACAGCGCCATCAAGCGAGAGAACGCCGCGGACATCGCCTCGGAGAGCGTCAAGCAGGCGATTAAGAAG
>JBCCAW010000554.1:0-4043 GCA_039814655.1 Myxococcota bacterium
CGCTGCGCAAACTCGACAAACTCGGTGATGGCGGCGATGCCGCCGCGAAGGCGCTCAGCACCTATTGGGTCGGCCAGGCGGTCGGTCTGATGAACGAGGCACGCCGATGGGCGCGAGATGCACGTGCACGCCGAGCCAGGACACGCCCATCTTGGCGCCCCACATCGCGAGCAGGTACCCGAGGATGAGCGCCACCAAGCGGTCCCGCGGCTGGCCGCCCACGCCGAGCAAGCGGTTCCGAAGCGGCGGCACGAGCACGCTGAAGAGACCCGCCGTGGCGAGCAGGCTGATCTTCTCCGCGATCTCGATGGTGAGGAGCCGAGCGTCCAAGGCGCCCGCAGCTTAGCTCAGCGGCAGGGCACCCCGCGCGCGGCCCCCACGGCCACCCCGGGCGTGCTGGCCGACGTCTGCGTGCACACGCCGGCCATGGACTCGCACGCGAGCGCGAAGGAGGTACGCGGAATCCCGCCGGTGGTGGGTACGGGCCCGCAATCGACGATCTGCTGCCAATGAACGGTCTCGCCGCTCCCCGTGCACGCGAGCGGCGCCGAGCAGCTGCTGATGGCGCTCAGGAACACGGTGATGCGCTCCGTGGTGTCGCAGTCGTAGTCCCAGCTGAGACCCGTCGCGGAGCTGATGCCGGGAGAGCAGGGCGTGCCCGCGACCACGCAGCCCACGCCCCGGGGCTGCGCGCTGTCCGGACAGACCTCGAAGCCTGGCGGGCAGTGGGGATTGACGAAGCTGTCCGTCTGCCCGGGGAAGACCTCGTCGTTCGAGTCATTGCAGTCGCTCGCGGCGCCGTCCGTCTCGTCGGTTTCGCAGCTGCAGCGAAGAACGCCGGTCGCGCTCTGGCGCCCGAATCCATCGCCGTCGAGGTCCGGGTAGCAACGCACCGCACCGGCCGCCGGAGCCACGTCGGAGGTCTCGTCGACCTCGCCGTCACAGTCCGCGTCACCCCCGCCACAGACCTCCGTGGAGCGCGGCGCTACCTCACCGGTGCACGCGCCCCAGGCGCCGTCCGCGCAGGTCTCGGTACCAAGCTCGCACGCGCCCACGGCCGTCATGCCGCAGTCGCGCGTGTCCCCGTTGGTGCAGTCGCAGCCATCGTCCGGGACTCCGTCACAGTCGTCGTCGATGGAGCCGTCGCAGACCTCGGCGATGGGGCCGACCTCTCCCACGCAGTCCATGCTGTACTCGCCCATCACGCAGGACTGCGTACCCTGCTCGCAGCGACCCTCGTTGCTGCCGCAGGCGATGGTCTCGCCGTCGACACAGGAGCAACCCTCGTTGGGGGTGCCGTCGCAATCCTCGTCGAGCAAGGCCGCGTCGCAGACCTCCATGGACGGCGAAACGCTGCAGGAGGTCCAGCGCCCGCTCACGCAGGTGGCACTGCCGGCGGCACAGGCGCCGAGGCTGCCTATGGCGGTCCCGCAGCTCTGCACGTCGCCGTTCACGCAGTCGCAGCCCTCGTTGGACTCACCGTCGCAGTCTTCGTCGAGCAAGGCCGCGTCGCAGACTTCCAGCGCCCGTGCGACCGAACAGGGGCCGAGCACTCCGTCCACGCAGGTCCGCAAACCGCCGGCGCACACGCCAAGGCTGCCGGTCTCCGAGCAGAACTGGTCGATGCCAGTGAAGCACTCGCAGCCTTCGTTGGACTCGCCGTCGCAGTCTTCGTCGCGCTCTGCGATGTCGCAGCTCTCCCCCGTCTCGGGAGCGACCGCGCCCGTGCAGGCGTCGAAGACGCCGCCTTCGGTGCAGAGCCGGGCGCCGAGGCGGCAGATGCCGACGCCGTCCTGGCTGGCATCCGCGAGGCCGCAGCTCTCGACCACGCCGGGCGTCGTGCACTCGCACTCGGAGCCCGCCGGGCGCTCGTCGACGGTCATGTCGCAATCGTCGTCGACCTCGTTGCATACGTCCTCCGCCCCGGGGAACACGAGGTTGGCGCGCGGATTCGTCTCCAGGTCGTCGTCGCAGTCGCCAGGCATCAGGGCGTAGCCCGGCGGGAGCGAGCAGGCCGCGAGCGTGTCGTCGTCACGACCGAAGCCATCGCTGTCGAAGTCGCGGTACCAAACCGTGTCCGGCTCTTCGTCGATGCGCCCATCGCAGTCCTGGTCACCGGAGCCGCAGGTGTCGGGCACGCCAGGGTTCACGCCGCTCAGCGCATCGTTGCAGTCCAGGCCGCAGCTGAGCGCGCCGCGGTCGTCGCGCTGGCAGCAGTCGAGGTCGACGAAACCATCCCCGTCACCGTCCGGGCCGCGCGTCTCTGGGTTGCAGTCCTCGTCGACGCCCATGCGGTCGCACAGCTCCGTGCGCCCCGGGTTCACGTCCGGGTTCGTATCGTCGCAGTCGCTGCCGCCGCACGCCGCGTCGTCGAAGCCATCGTCATCGGCATCGACGCACACGCCCCGACAGCTCTCGCCTTCCTCGTCGCAGACTTGCGAGCGACTGCACGGAGGCGTCCCCGGGATGCACCCGTCGTCGTCGGCCGCGTCCGCGCGTGGCGCGCAACGCTCCACCCCGTTGCAAAAGACGCCGTCGTCGCAGACGCGACCGCACTCCTCGCCTCCGTCGCTTCCGGGCCCGAGGTCGAGCAGGGGCTCCCCGGAGCTTCCGCAGGCCACGAGCAACAACACCAAACCCCTTCCGCGTGCGCCCATGGTGGAACGTTCGTGCATCGGCCATCGAACGTCCACTGCCCCGTGCCGGTTTCAGGGAATTCGCCCGCGCGGCGCGTCGCCGAGGGCCTCGTCGAGGGCGCGGGCCGTGCCGTCCTGGAGTTCGAGGGCCGGCAGGGGCTCCACGCGCTCGGTACGCAGCGGGTAGCGCACCACCACGCGCCCTTCGAAGGGCGGCACGTCGAGGTCGTCGATGGCGCCACGGAGGCAGGTCCGGAGGCGCTCTGGGAGCTCTCCGCGCACCTCGGCGCTCACCACTTCCCGGTCCGCCAGCACGAAGACGTATTCGGCGCGCACGGCGTAGTCGAGGCGCCCGCGGCGGTCCCGGCGAAAGCAGCGCCGGGCCGTGGGGATGACCCGCGCCCGGAGCATGGCCAGCAGCGAGCCCGGAGGCACGCCGCGACCGGCCGTGCGCTCGGGGGCGCGCGGGGCGCCGGGCGGGACGCCGAGCGCGCCGGCCAGGCAGACGCGCGGCTCGGCAAGCGCGACGGGGAGCGCGTCCGTGGACACGCCTCCCTCGACCGCCGGCGCGTCGCACGCGGCGGCCTCCGCGCCGGCGACGAAGGTCGCAGGTGCCGCGAGGGCCGCGAGGAGCGCCCGCGTCTCTCCCCGCACGGCCCCGGGCACGAGCCGCCGGCCGTCCGCGGTGAGCACGGCGCCGGCCGGCAGCTCGAGCACCCTTCCCTCTCCGGCGCGGAGCGGCGCCAGCTCCACCGTGCGCCCGCCGCCGGTCCAGGCGAGGCGTGCCACGGCGGGCCGGGAGAAGAGCGCGAGCGCCGCCTCGGCGAGCCGGCCGGACCCGGAAGCGACCTGAAAGGCGGGCGCGAGCGAGATCTCCGTGCCCCGCGTGGCCCGCACGAGCGCCGAGAGCTCGGCATGCGGCGCCCGGTCGCCGAGGGCCACCACGGAGAGCTCGAGCCCCCGGCGCCGAAGCACCGCGGCGAAGCGTTCGTGGTCCGGGCCCAGCGTCACCCCGCCGTCGCCGACGAGCACGATCTCCCGCGGGCGCTCGCCGCGGGCCTCGAGCGCCTCGAGCACCGGCAGCAGCGCTTCGAGGCGCGTGGCCGAGCCGAGTGCGAGGTGCGTGGCGCCGAGCACGGGCTCGAGGGCGACGTCCGACGGTGCACGGCCCTCGGCTTCGAAGATCTCCGCGCGCCCCGCGAAGGCCGCGACGCGCACGCGAGACCCCGCCGGAGCCGTGGCGAAGAGCGCGCGCAGCGCGGGCCCGAGGCGCCCGAGCGCGGTCCCGGTCATGGAGGGCGAGACGTCGACGGCCACCAGCGCATCCAGCGGACGAAGCGCGCCGGTGGGCGCGGATAGGACCACACGCGCCGTTCCTCCGGGCTGGCGCTGGGCCAGGGTCAAAAG
>JBCCAW010000039.1:0-18533 GCA_039814655.1 Myxococcota bacterium
AGCGGGGCCTGGATCTGGGCGGCGTGCGCGGCAGCGGTCCGCACGGACGCGTCGTCAAACGCGACCTCGAGGGTGTAAGCGCCGCCCCGGCGGCAGCGACCGCGGTGGCCCCCGCCGGCGCCGGTTTCGAGCGGCTCCCGCCGCGGGTGGAGAAGGCGAGCGCCACGCGGAAAGTGGTCGCCCGCCGCCTGACGCAGTCCAAGCAGGAGGTGCCGCATTTCTACCTGACCGTGGACGTCGACGCGGCGCCCATGGTGGCGCTCCGCAAGGCCCTCAACGCCACGCTCGACGCGAGCGCCGGCGAGAAGATCAGCTTCAACGACATCGTGATCAAGGTCGCCGCGGCGGCGCTTCGCCGCTTCCCCCAGGCGAACGCGAGCTGGGTGGAGGGCACGATTCATTGGCACCAGGTCGTCGATATCTCCGTGGCCGTGGCCATCCCCGACGGCCTCATCACGCCGGTGATTCGCGACGCCGATCGCAAGGGCCTGCTCACCCTCTCGAAGGAGATGAAGGTCCTCGCGAAGAAGGCCCGGGACCGGAAGCTCCAGCCCGAGGAGTTTCAGGGCGGGACCTTCTCGGTCTCGAACCTCGGCATGTTCGGCATCGAGGAGTTCGGGGCGGTCATCAACCCGCCGGAGGGCGCGATTCTCGCGGTGGGTAGCCTTCGCGATGTGCCCGTGGTCGAGGGCGGCGCCGTGGTGCCCGGAAAGCGCATGAAGGTGACCATGAGCTGCGACCACCGGGTCATCGACGGGGCCGTAGGCGCGCAGTGGCTGCAGGTCTTCCAGCGCCTCCTCGAGAACCCGGCGACGCTGCTGCTCTGAGTCTGGGCCCCCGTCGCTGCGTCGGGCTTTTCGCCAGCGCGAAGCCGGTCTGCCATCCTCCCCGCATGCGCATTTGGCTGGCAACCGCGCTGCTTCTCGCCGCGTGCGGCGATGACAGCGGCTCCACGTTCATCTTCGACGACCTCGGCGTGGACGGGGCCACCCCGGCCGACGGAGCCATGGACATGCGCGACGGCATGGTCATCTCCCTCGACGAGGGCGTGCCCGATGGCTCCATGGACGACGGCGGCATGGACGGCGGAGGCGACGACCTCGGCGTGCGTGACATGGGCCGGGACTTCGGCTCCGGGCCCCGGCGTCCGGCCATCACCGAGGTGTCGCCGGCGAGCCCCTCCGACGATCCCATGCCCACGGTCTCGGGCACGGGAACGGTCGACGAGCTGATTCGCATCTTCGGAAGCGCCGACTGCTCCGGCGCGCCGCTCGCGTCGGTCTCCGTGCCCCTCGGCGGCGCGTGGTCGCAAGCGGTCCCGGTCCCGCTCAACGTTGCCACGCCGCTCTCCGCCAACCAGGAGGCTCTCGGCGGAGCGCTCAGTCCCTGCAGCGTCGAGGACGTGGTCTACGAGCACGACGACGTCGCGCCGACCACACCCGTGCTCACGGGGACCCGACCGGCGTCGCCCGCCGATGACGACGCGCCCTTCGTGCTTGGCACGACGGACCCGGCCATCGAAGTGGCGCTCTACGCCTCGGACGATTGCAGCGGCGTGTTCATCCAGAACGTGATCAGCGACCTTGACGGGTCCATCGAGGCATTCATCGGCGTGGCCAACGGGTCGACGACTCGAATTACGGCGCAGGCCACGGACGGCGCCGGGCTCCGCTCCGGCTGCAGCAACGCGATTACCTACGTCGAGCTGCCCTGAGCGCCGCCGGCTCGCGCCGCGACGGGCGTGAACATGCCCAAGGCGCCGGCGCCGGCTACGCTCGCGCCCATGGTGGGTTTGAGACGACTCGCGGCGCTGGTGTTTCTCGTGGCCTGTGGCGACGACTCGGGCACGGGCACCATCATCCTTCCAGACCTTGGCGATCAGGGCCCGGCGCCGGACGCCGGGGACCTGGGCCCGGAGGACCTGGGCCCGGAGGACCTGCCCGTGAACGACCTCGGGGACATGGGGCCTGGCGGGTGCACGAGCGAGGAGGCGGACGTCTTCGCGCTCGGGAGCGACGGGAGCCTCGACGCGCGGCGGGTCGCCGTGACCGCGGTTGATGACGCCTTCTTCGTGGTTTGGGAAGATCGCTCGCGGGGCCGGCGCTTGCGCGGCCTCCGCGTGCCGACGACCGGTGACGCGGGCGAGCCCGTGGACCTGACCTCGGGGGTCACCCGGCCCCGCGAGCCCACGCTGCTCACCCTCGATGATGGCATGCTGCTCGCTTACACGGACAACGACACCGGCGGCATGGGAGAGCAGGTGCTCACGCGGCGCCTCGACGGCGCCGGCGTCCCCACGGCGGAGCCCCGCGTCCTCACAACGGGCCCGGCACGGCACGTCAGCCCGGGTCTCGCCCGCGAGGGAACGACCTTTCTCGCGAGCTTCATCGAAGCCGACACGGCCGCAGGCCTCAGCCGGGCCCAGGCCGTCACCATCGATGCCTCGGGCCGCATCCCGACCGGCGCCTCCGTGCGTACCGTGGCCACCAGCACGGGGAACCTTCTCTCGCCACGCCTCGTCGCCCGCGACGGCGCCGGCTACGCGCTGGCCTTCGTCGATACGGCACCCCCGGACGGCCGCCGCGCCCGCTACGCGCCTCTCGGCATCAACGGATCCCTCGATGGCGCGTTGGTCGACGTCGGCCTCTCGGACAGCGCCCGGGAGCACGTGTCCATCGCGCTCCTCTCGCAGGCGCTCATTCCCATGGCGAACGACTTCCTGGGCGTTGCCTTCGATGTCCTCGTTTCCGGCGTTCGTACGGAGACCAACGTGCAGGTCTTCGACGCCCAGACCGCCGAGGCCGGTGGCGAGCTGCGCGCCCATTCCTCGCAGCAGACGGCCCGGTCGCCCTCCATCGTGGCTTTCGGGGGCGGCTTTCTCGTCGCGCATCGGCTCGTCGAAGACGACACGGGAGAGTTCGAGACTCCGACCATCGCGCTGTCTCTCGTGGACCTCACCGGCGCCCTCGTCACGACGCTGAGCTTCGGCGACACGCTCGATTCCATGGAGGGGGAGGGCGGTCCCGTGGGCCTCGCCGTGGCCCCGGACGGCACCTTCTTGCTCACCTGGGCCGACCGGCGCCTGGAGGGTGGCCTCTCTTTCACTGCGCGGCGGGTGTCCTGTGTCCTTTGAACGGTGCTTCGAACGGTGCTTCGAAGGTCGACACGCTCCGCTGCTGGTGTTGGCCGTGGCCTGGGGCGCGTGTGGCGGCGACTCCGATGGCACCGTCGACCTAGGCCGGCCCGACGCGGGGGGCGATGGTCCCGTCGCCGACCTCGCGCGGGACCTCGCGGCGGACGGCGTCGAGGAGCCGGACCTGCCGACCATGCGCGACGCGGGTCCGATGCTGTCTCCGACCTGCTTCGATGAGCGCAACGTCTTCGACCACTGCCTCTGCGAGGGAATCGAAACCTGCATGCCCGGGGAGTGCGGCGACGCCGCCGTCTGTTTGCCCGACCTGTGCGGACGCATGACCTGCCAAGGCGCCGGTGCGGGATGCTTGACCGACGGGGACTGCGGCGCCGGGAGCACGTGCACGCCCTCGTCCCTCGGCTTCTCCGTTTGCCAGTCGCCCGCGGGCTGCGGCGATGCGCGCGACTGCCCCCTTGGCTTCGCGTGCGAAGCGGGCGCCTGCGTCGACCGGCGCCGTCCTTGCGCGGCGCTCGATGGCTGCCCCGCGGGCTTCCTTTGCGAAGCGAACGAGGCGCTCGGCGCCTTTTGTCGCCGCGCCTACCGGCTCTGCGCCAACCGGGGGGTCTGCCCGAGCCAAAGCGAATGCGCCGATGTGGTGGGCGAGGGCGAGTTCATTTGCCGGCGAAGCGGCGGCGACTGCGACGGCACGCTCGACTGCGACGAAGACGAGGTTTGCGGTACGGACCCGCGCAGCGAGCGCGCCGTGTGCGGGCCGAGCGGGCCCTGTTCGAGCACCGAAGGCTGCCCGGCGGGCTCGGAATGCCTGGACCTCTACGGCGATGGCATCGGCGAATGCGCCGTGGTGGGCGCGTGCCGAAGCGCGGCCGACTGCGCTCCCCTGGAGCTTTGTGGCGCCCCGGCGACCGGCGGCCCCACCGCGTGCCGCTGACGCGGGTGGGGCCCTGCGGGCCTGAAATAATTTCATGGGCCCGCAAGGATGGGGCGACGAAAAGTGGCTTTGCGGGGTGGAAAACGACATGATCTCGGTCGTTCCGTCGTGGTGCGGGCCTTGCTACGTACGCTCGCGATGTCGGTCGTGCACGATTGTGATGGGGCGCCCCTACAGCGACGCCCCCGGCGCTCGGGCGCCGACTCTGGGAGGACCCTGATGATGCGCCGCTGCCCCGCCGCTTCCTTCGGCGCCACCGCCTTCCCCCTGCTCCTCGCCCTGGCCGCCTTCGGCGGATGCACGGGCGACGACGTTCCTGTCGTGGGCTTGTCCGCCGACGGTGGAGGCGTACGGCCCTTCGAGGGCGCCGAGTGCGGTGGAGCGGAGCGGACCGGCTGCGCTTGCGAGCCTGGCTCCGGACCCGTCGACTGCCTCGTCGACCCTGCCATCTCGGGAGGTGACCTGCTCTGCGGCGTGGGGCAGCGCTACTGCCAGGGCGGCGCCTGGTCCGAATGCCGCAATGTGGAGGAGTTCGTCATCCCGGGCGGCGCCGCGATGGCGGACCCGGCCGTCGGCTGCAACCCCTGCGACCCCGAGTGTTTCATCGCCCGGGACCGGCCCGACGACGACGACCTGACCGATGAGAACTCCGGCGGCGTGGAGTACGATCCGGGCGCCGGCGGCATCGTCGTGCCCACGGACGAGACCGGCGCCCTTCCGCCGGAGACGGACCGGGACCGCGATGGCATCCCGGACGTGGCGGACGAGTGCCCCTCGACGCCGGGGCAGCCCGAGTTCCGCGGATGCCCGCCGGGCTCCACGGGCTTCGAGTGCCCGCCCGGCGCGCGCTGCTCCCCGGTGGAGTGCGGCGACGGCCTCCCGGAAGGCATCGAAGAGTGCGACGACGGCAACACGGACGCCGGCGACGGTTGCTCGCCGACCTGCAGCGTCGAGGTGGGTTTCGTCTGCGGCGCAGGCACGGCCGGCGGTACGGACGCTTGCGAACCGACCGTCTGTGGCGACGGCCTCATCGAGGGCAACGAGCCCTGCGACGACGGGAACGTGGAGATTGGCGACGGCTGCACGCCCTTCTGCCAGCTCGAGCCCAACTGCGTCAGTGGTGTGTGCAACCCGACCTGCGGCGACGGCAACGTCTACATCGTGGGCGGGCCGACGGACGAAGAGTGCGACGACGGCAACACGCGCGATGGTGACGGCTGCTCGTCCAGCTGCGAGCTCGAGGTCGGCTTCGCCTGCACGCTGACGCTCTCGGACCCTCCGCCGGTCATCGAGCTGCCGATCGTCTACCGGGACTTCGTCTGGAACAACCAGGCCGGCAGCACCCTCGGGCATCCGGACTTCGGTACGGAGAACAACCCGAACATCGACCTCGACTACGTCGAAGCCATGCTCGATGCGGAGGGCAAGCCCGTCTACAACTCGGCGCGCGTTCCCCTTCCGGACCACCTCACGACGCCGGCGAACTTCCGCGAGTGGTACCGGCCGAGCATGCGGAATCGGACGATCCCCTCGACCATGGCGTTCACGCGCCAGCCGGACGGGACCTATGTCTTCGACTCGACGAGCTTCTTTCCGCTCAACGCCCGCTTCCCGGACCTTCCCGACGAGAACCAGCCCTGGACCGTCACCGGGGAGGAGCTGACGCGCACGGGAGGCAACAACTTCCACTTCACGAGCGAAGTCCGCTTCTGGTTCCAGTACGCCGGCGGCGAGCGCCTCGACTTCCGCGGCGACGACGACGTCTGGGTGTTCATCAACGATCGCCTCGCCGTGGACATCGGTGCCGTGCACCCGCCGCAGGCCGGCGGCATCACGCTGGACGCTACGGCCGCCTCGAACCTCGGCCTCACCGTCGGCGGCATCTACGAAGCCGTGGTCTTCCAGGCCGAGCGCCAGGTTACCGGCTCGAACTACCGGCTCACGCTCTCGAACTTCTTCCAGGGCCGTACGGAGTGCGTGAGCATTTGCGGCGACGGCATCGTGACCCCCGCCGAGGTGTGCGACGACGGTGTCAACGACGGAAGCCCCGGCGGCTGCAACGCGGACTGCCTCTCCCGCGGGCCGCTCCAGCCGCCCGGCATCTATCGCGAGCTTCGCTTCGGCTCGGCGCCGGTCGTGGAGACCTGCACCGAGAACGTCGAGATTCGCCGGGCCGACGTGTACTTCCTCATCGATTCCACGGGGTCCATGGCCACGGAGCTCACGGCGCTCCGCGATGCGCTGACCATTGGCAACCTCTTCCCCGGGCGCCCGGAGTGCGTTGGGGGCATCGCCGGCGCCATTCGCTGCACGGTCCCCGACGTGCACTTCGGCGTGGGTGAAGTGCGTGACTACCCCGCGCTCCCCTACGGCAGCGAGCCCCTCTACGACCATCGCGTCGACATGTCGTCGCGTATCGGCCCGACGCGCACCGCGATCAACGCCATCGTCGCCGCTGGCGGTGGAGACGCCGCCGATGGGTACACGCAGGGGCTCTACGAGGTCGCGACCGGTGCCGGCATACCGGGTCTCACGAACGAGCGCGTATCCGCCGGCTTCCCGGTGTGTCCCCTCGAGACCTTTGGCTACCCGTGTTTCCGCAACGACGCGCAGCCCATCGTCTTCCTGATCACCGACACGGATGCGCACAACGGCATCGACGCCACCGCGGATTACGACCCGGCGGTGCTCGGTGGCACCCCCATCGACTACCTGGACGTCGTCACATCCCTCACGGATGCGGGCATCAAGGTGGTGGGCCTCGACGCGAGCGGCGGAGCGGCAGCCACGCAGAACGAGCTCGTCGCCTTGGCGAACGCCACCGATGCGCTCGACGACGCAGGCAACCCTCTGGTCTTCGACATCGGCGCCATGGGCGGGGCCGTCGGCGCCTCCATCGCGACGGCCATCCAGGACCTGGCGGGGGGCTCCCGCGTGGACATCTCCGCGACGCCTCGCGACACGACGCCGGCCAACGGCATCGACGAGACCCAGTTCATCAGCGCGATTCGTGCCGCGAGCTTCACCGGCGGTACCTGCATCGCCACCGTGGGCGACCGCTTCATCGGCTGCACCCAGGGGACCGAGGTCGAGTTCGAGGTGGTGCTCGAGAACGACGTCGTGATGGAGATCCCGAACGACTCGCAGATCTTCGATTTCGTTCTCGATATCACCTACGACGACACGCTCGTCGCGCAGGAGAAGCCCGTGCGCATCGTCGTGCCGCCGGAGATTCCCGCCTGCGCGACGCTCGAGGTGGAGACGGACCGGATCATCCCCAACGTCACCATCGTCATCGACGAGTCCGGGTCCATGAACAGCGGCTTCACGGGCGCGGCCACGCGCTGGGAGGCGGTACGCGACACGCTCTTCGGCGATGCCGGCGATTGCGACGCCCTCCGAACGAACGGAGGAAACTACGACCTCTGCGCGGCCAACGACCTGACCTGCGAGGGGCGCGTGGCGACGGGCCGAGACTGCGACGAGCTCTGTGGGCTGAGCGGCCAGGTCTGCGCCGCCGCCTTCGATCTCGCTGGCGGCGGGAGGCACAACTACTGCAACCCGGCGGCCACGACGAAGGGTTGCGACGATACGGTCGGTGACAGCTACTGCGTGTGCGAGGCCGCCGACGGGAGCGCGACGGGGGCCGACACGACCACCGGTGTCATCGGAGGCCTTCAGGACCAGGTGCGCTTCGCGCTCACGACCTACACCAGCCAGCAGTACGAAGACAGCAGCTCCTGCGCGGGGCCCTCGGACGGCGTGAGCGTCGTGGCCCTCGACAACCTCGCAGCGACGAAGGGCTTCTTCGAGGGCAACCACCCCGCGGGCGGCACGCCGACGGCGGAGGCGCTTCGCGAGGTGTATGACGACATCGTCGACATGCCGCCGCCCGATGGCCCCAGCGTCGTGATCCTCGCGACGGACGGCGAACCGAACGGGTGTTCGAACAACTCGCGCGCCGATGTCGTGGCGCAGGTCGAGCGCGGCTTCGGCAACGGCATTCGGACCTTCGTCGTGAGCGTGGGGAGCGGCGTCGCCGTCGACCATCTTCAGGACGTGGCCAACGCGGGGGTCGGCGTGGCCGCGGGAGATCCGGACGCGGACTTCTTCGTGGCGGGCAACGCCATGGACCTCACGGACGACATCGAAGGGCTGGTCACGGGCACCATCTCCTGCGAACTCGACACGACGAACGGGACCATCGCCGAGGACATCGCCTGCTCGGGCATCGTGACCCTCAACGGCCGCGAACTCACCTGCGACGACCCGAACGGCTGGACCCGCGTCGACGACGACACGATCCGCATTCAAGGAACAGCCTGCGACGAACTGCTGACGGACGGGAGTGCCATCGTGCGCGGGCGCTTCCCCTGTTTGCCAGCGACGGGTCGCTACCTGACCACCTACGAGGCCTTCGCTCCCGTGGGACGTTGTGAGCCCGGGGACGACCGTGTGCTCTGGGGTGACATGACCTACGACATCTCGACGCCCGCGGACACACGCATCGAGCTCATCCTCGACGGCGCAGACACGGTGGCGGACCTCGGCGCCAACCCGCCCATCGTTCTTCAGGTGCCGCCCACGGTCTCGCCGGTGAACCTCGACGCGCTCTTCACGGCGACGTCCACCTTCCCGCGGAGTCCCGCCGTGGTGCGCGTGACCGCGTTCCTCTTCGGAAGCCCGGACCGGCTCCGCTCGCCGGTGCTCCGCGAGATCTCCGTGGCCTACAACTGCGACGACGGGTCCTGAACCCGAGCGTGGCCGTGGCGCCCGGGGAGGCGCCGCGCCCGCGCGCTTGAATCGGGCGCTGCGACGCCTACCCTCCCGGCGCGTGTCCGACGATGCCCGCGCACCCCTGGCCGAGCGCTGCTCCTCGGTCTTGCTCGTCTTCGTGCTGGCGCTCGCGCTGGCGGAGGTCCTCGGGCACTTCGTCGTCCGCGCGCGCAGTCCCGCCCGGAGCGACTGGGCCCGTGCGGCGGCGCGTGTCCGCGCGGACTTCAAGCCCGGCGACGGGGTCGTGGTCGCCCCGGCCTGGGCCGACCCGCTGCTTCGGGAGGCCGCCGGCGATCTCCTCCCCGTGGCCGACGCGGGGCGGAGCGATCTCGCGGCCCACGAGCGCGTGTGGGAGATCGCGGCGCGCGGCCAGCGGGGCTTCTTCACGCCGCCCGGTGACCCGGCCTTCGAGGAGCCCGTGGGCGCGCTGATGCTCCGGCGCTGGGACCTCGGCCCCAGCCCCGTGCTCCTGGACCTGGTCGGCGCCCTGCCCGAGGCCGAGGTCTCGCTCGGGGAGCGCTCGTGCCGCTGGCGCCGGCAAGGGCGGCCCGGCGGGGGCCTCGGCGCGGGCCCGCTGGCGCCTCGGGAGGCCTTCTTCTGTGGCCCGAGCCCCTGGCTCTTCGTGGGCGAGACCGTCACCGAAGACCTCGACCTGCGCCCCCGGCGCTGCGTGTGGCAGCACCCGGCGGGCGTCGAGCCGGTCACCACGGCCTACGCAGACGTGCCCTTCGGGGAGCGCGTGGTCGTGTACGCGGGCCTCTACTACGAACACGAGCGCGCGAAGCTGGGCTTGCCCGTGGACCTCGAGGTGCGCGCCGACGGGCAGGCCCTCGGTCGCCTGCGCCATCAGGACGGCGATGGCTGGAAGCGCGCCGAGATGGCGATGCCCGAGGCGCTCCGCGGGGGGCGGGGGCGCCTCGAGGTCCGGGTGACGGCGCCGAACCCGCATCTCCGAACGCTCTGCTGGGCGGCCACGGTGCGCGGGCTCCGGCGCGCGGACGAGCTGCGCCCGGAGGGCGGGTCGTGAGCGCAGCGCGCGTCGTGGGCGCCGGCCGCCTGAGCTGGCGTGACCAGGGCATCGGGGCGCTCCTCTGCCTGGTCTATGTGGGCCTGCTCTTCGCGACGAGCGGCGACCTCGCCATGAGCCGGGACGAGAGCTTCTACGTCATCGCCGCGCAGGACTACGGCCGCTGGATCGCGGACGTCTGGGCCGGCGAGGACGAGGCCATGTCCCGGGCCGCCATCGACGCGGCCTGGGACTACAACCACGAGCATCCCGCGCTCATCAAGACCGCCTTCGCGCTGAGCTGGTTGGCCCAGGAGCGCTGGGAGCTCTTTCCCTCGCTGCACCACGCCTTTCGCTTCCCGGGCATGCTCACGGCCGGGCTGCTGCTCTGGCTGATCTTCGTCTTTGGCGCGGAGGTCTTCGGGCGACGCGCGGGCGCCTTCGCGGCACTGGCCTTCGCGCTGATGCCGCGGGTCTTTTATCACGCGCACCTCGACTGCTTCGACGTGCCCATCGTGCTGATGGTGACGTGGACGACCTACGCCTATTGGCGTGCGCTCGCGGCGCCGCGCTGGGCGCTGCTCGCGGGGCTGGCCTTCGGCTGCGCGCTGGCCACCAAACACAACGCCTGGATCCTCCCCGGCGTGTTCTTGATTCACCAGGCGTGGCTCCACGTCGGCCGCGCTGCGCTCGCGCGCTCTCTCGCGATGCCGCTGGCTCCGGCGCCGCGGCCCTGGTGGCTCGTCGCCATGGTCACGCTGGGCCCGCTGATCTTCGTGCTGAGCTGGCCCTGGCTATGGCACGACACGCTGCCGCGCCTCGGCTGGTACGTGCGCTTCCACGTGAACCACGTCTACTACAACATGGCTTACTTCGGCTTCACGTGGTTCGAGCCGCCCTTCCCCGTGAGCTACCCCTTCGTGATGACGGCCATCACCGTGCCGGCGGTGGTGCTCGTCTTGGGTCTTTGGGGTCTGCTGGGCCGGCTTCGGGCCATGCTTCCGGCCTTCTCGCCGCGGCTGGCCGAGAAGCTCTGGCGCCCCGGCGCCGCTCCCGATGCGCTCTTCACGGACGTGCTCCTCGTCGGCGCGTTGCTCGCGCCCCTCGTGGTGATCGCGCTGCCGAGCTCGCCCATCTTCGGAGGGACGAAGCACTGGATGCCGTCCTACCCCTTCCTCGCCATGTACGCAGGTTCCGCCTTCGCGGGGCTCGCCGCCGTGGCCGCGGCGAAGGTGCCTCGGCTGCCGTCGGGGCTCGCGCAGGGCCTCGTCGGGGCGGTGATGCTCGCGCCCTCGGCGGTCGAGACGGCGCACAGCCATCCCTTTGGGCTCTCGCACTACACGGTGGCCGCGGGCGGCGTGCCCGGGGCTGCGGACCTCGGCATGAACCGGCAGTTTTGGGGCTTCACGACCGGGTCGCTCTTGCCTTTCCTCCGCGAGGCGCTGCCCAACGGAGGCCGCGTCTGGCTCTGCGACACCACCTACCCGGCCTGGAATCTCCTGCAGCGCGATGGCCTTCTTCCCCGGGAGCTCCGGGCCGCCGGCGACCTCCCCAGCGCCGACCTCGTGCTCGTGCACCATGAGGACCATTTTCTGGAGGTGGAGACGCAGGCCTGGGTCGCCCACGGCAGCGCCCGCCCCGTGCATGTGCTGACCTATGACGGCGTGCCGATCGTGACGGTCTACGCCAACCCGAAGAGTTCCCGCGTGGTCTTGCCCGCGCAGCCCGGGGCGGCGGCCGCGGCTCCCGCTGGAACGGCTCTTGATGCACGCTGAGCGCATGCGCCGAAGTCTCGTATGGGCCGCGCTCCTCATCCTTGGATGCGGGAGCGACGGACCGCCTCCCAACTGCGACACCCCCGAGCAGGCCGAAGCCTGCCTCGCCGCGAGCTGCGCGGGCCGGGTCGTGAACAACTGCCTGCCCTTCGAGTACAGCATCGTGCGCAGCGCGAGCTGGAGGCCGGAGGCCATTGGCGTGGACGATCCGAGCCAACGCTTCGGCTACACCATCGAGCTCGACCGATGCGAAGGCGCGCCGGTGCGCCACGACGTGCGCCTCGAGTTCCTGCGGCCGCCGGAGCGGGTGGTCGACCTGCTGCCCACGCCCATTCGCATCGGGGCCGCGGCGCCGGAGGACCCGGCTGGGGCGCCGCAGCGCAACGTGGTGCGGAAGGTGGCCGAAGGGGAGGTCCCGAACCCCTTCTTCGGTCCGGAGATCCCCGAGTCGCGCTCCATCGACCTTCGCGTCGAGCCCCGCGCGGGTGCCCAGCTCGGCGACGCGGGCGTGCTCGGCGGAACCTGCGTGGGCGCCACGCTGGTGACGACCTACCGGACCGGGCGGCGCTTCACGGGCACGGGACCCTGAGCGGCGCGCTCGCGCCTCAGGCTTCCGCGCGCTGCTGCGGGGCGCCGGCGGACTCGCCGGCAGGGTCGTCGTCGTCGGCCTCGCCGCGGCGCCGGGCCAGCCCCACGAAGGTCTCGAAGACGCCGATGACGATGTAGCTCGTCAGGAGCCACATGAAGGCGAAGGCCAGGCTCGCGAAGCGCGCGACGACGAGCGTGCCGCCGATGGCCGCGCCGACGAAGACCACCGTTCGCCAGTTCAGGCGCAGGTCCTTGAAGGAGCGGAAGCGGAACGTGCTCACCATCAGCAGCGCCAGGGCGGCGACGACGGCGAGGAGCACGTAGGGCCCCGCCGGGAGCCGGCCGGCCGCGTGGTAGGCCACCACCATGGAGACGAGCACGGCGGCGGCGCCGGGGATGGGGAGCCCGAGAATGTATTTGCCCGGCTTCTTCGGCTGCCCCGACGACTCCATGGCGAGCACGTTGAAGCGCGCGAGGCGGATGGTGCCGCAGGCGATGTAGGCGAAGGCCCCGAGCACGCCCACGGTGCCCAGCTCGTCCAGGCCCCAGCGGTAGACCAGCACCGCCGGTGCGACGCCGAAGCTGACCACGTCCGCCAGGCTGTCGAGCTGCACGCCGAGGGCGCTCTGCGTCCGCGTCAGCCGCGCCACACGCCCGTCGATGGTGTCGAAGAACATCGCGAAGACGATGAGCATCGACGCGCGATAGAAGTCGTCGCTCGTCGCGGCCGGGTTGGCCGAGACGAGGATCGCGTAGAACCCGCAAAGCACGCTCGAGAGCGTGAAGAGGTTCGGGAGCACGAAGAGGGACTTCCGGGGGTCGAGGAGCACGGCGGCAGGGGGCGGGGCGAGAGGACGTTGCGCTGAAGGACGGTGCGTAGGTTCGGTGCGCGATTTACCGGCGTGGCAGCGCAGAGGGACCTGCGCCGGGCGAGCGCCGGGGCGGCATCTCGTCGCACGCCCGCCTCGCTCCCGTAACATAGGGGGGATGGCTCGATCCGTCGAGGCGGGCCTCCCCGCGCTCAGCCGAGTCGCGCGTGCACGACCAGCCCGAGACCGAGCGGCGGCGGGCGCCGTTCGAGGGCCCGGAGAAGCGGGACCAGGCGCTCGAAGAGCGCGAGCTGTCCCGGCGCAGGGCCCGAGCGCCGAAGCAGGCGCCCGTTCACCAGCCAGCCGGCCAAGCCAAGAAGGTTCATGGCCTCGAGGTGCGCCACGCGAAGCCCCGCGCCTTCCACCAGCGCCCGCAGCGTCGCTTTGGTGTAGCGCCGGTGGTGGCCCACGGCGGCGTCGATGCTCCCGAAGGCCCAGGGCACTGCCGGCACGTAGGCGAGGAACCAGCCGCCGGGCCGGAGCAGGCGCACCAGGCGCCGGGTGGCGAGCGCGTCGTCGGCGAGATGCTCGAGCACGTTGCAGCTGAACACGACGTCGAAGCGCTGCGCGGCGAGCTCCGGCGGCGTCTCGGCCTCGAGGTCGTAGCCGTGAACCTGCACGCGCGCGTCGCCGGCGAAGCGCGCAGCAAGCCGCGCGAGCAGCGCTTCGTCGACCTCCGTGGCCGTGAGCGAGCGCGCTTTGCCCAGGATCCGCGCCGAGAGGCTGCCGAGGCCCGCGCCGACTTCGAGCACGTCGCCGTGCACGTGGGGCGCGAGCTGGTCGAAGTACCAGGCGTCGATGGCCGGCGCGGAGGCCATCACCTCGAGCTGGCGTTGGCCGTTCGCCGCCGCGGCGCGCCGCCGCGCCGCCGCGCCCGCTGGCCGGTCCGCGTGCGGTTCTCCCTCGCCTGGCAGCGCGACTTCCGCCGCGTGGTCGTCACGCCGCCGCATGGACGGTGCGCTCACGAATCGGGCTGGCTCTCGAGGCTTTTGAAGAACTGGTTCAGGGACCAGACCTCGATGGCCCGGAGGCTCCCGAACTGCACGCCGAAGCCGTCGTTGCGCTGCCAGCGCACCGTCGCGCGCGGCTCTGCGTCCTCCTTGAGGGCCGGAACGCGAAACCGTACCTTCACCTCGGTGCCGTACTCGAGGCGTTCGTCCGTGAGCAGGTACATGCCCCCGAGGCTGACGTTCGAGGCCGTGGTGGAGAGCTCTCGGTCGCCCGCGATGACGGTCACGGGGAGCTCACAAGCGAATCGTTCGTGGACGCGACGGCCGGGCACGGGGCTCCTGCTGCGTTCGAAGCAGCGAGGCGAGGAGTAGCTTTGGGGACGGATGAGGTCAAGAACGACACGAGCGCGGCGCCCGACGTCGCCGAGGTCCTTCGCCGTGCGGACGCCGCAGCGCACGCCACCCGGGAGCGTCTCGACGCCGCGGGCGAGCCCACTTCCGGCGCTTCGCGGCGGCGCATGACGCGGGCCGGCGCCAAGCTCATCGTCGGCTCCTTCACCGCGGGCTGCGTTTACTTTCTCGTCGCCCTTCCCAAGCCCGTGCTGCCCCGGGAGGCGCCGGCGCTGCGCCTCGACGCGCAGGCCGCCGCGGCCGTGGCTCAGGCCGACGCCCGGGCGGCCTCCGCGCTCACGGAGAGCGAGGCGCTCACGGAGCTCCGCGGCCTCGTGGACGCGCAGCGCCGCCGGGAGGCCCGGAGCCGCGAGCTCTCGACCGGCGACGCGCCGGACACGACCCACGGCGCGCGCATGGAAGCGCTGGGAGAAGCCGCCGCGGTCCTGCGGGATGCCGGCGGCGAGGAGACCCTCGACGGCTTCGTGGCCGAAGGCGTCGCCGGCCTACGTGCCGTGCTCGCGGGCGGCCTCGAGCCCGGCGACGAAGCAGGCCGCGTCGGCAGCTTTCCGCGCATGCTCGAACGCTATGGCCTCACGGAACAGGGGGAAATCGTGGCTCCGCCGGTGGTGGTGGAGAGCCTCTTCAAGGCGACGGTCAACGCGCTCCTTCAGCGCGAGCTCACGGCTCGTTTCGCGCCCGTGGAGCTCCAGGCCTACTGGGGGTGGCTCGCCTTTCGCGAGGGCGGCGACCTCTCCCAGCGGCGTGCCGCGCTCGCGCGCTACCGCGAGGCCGGTGGGGACCCTTTGACGTGCCTCGAGCTCGAAGCCTGGCTCGCCTACCGCGAGGGCAAGAGCGGCCAAGCCGCGCAGCTCTACCAGCGCCTCGCCGCGGAGACCGGCAGCCTCCGCGCCCGCAATCACGCCATCGCGCTGACGGGCATGCTCTGACGCCCGCGCGCGGGCGTCAGCGCGCGCGAAGGTTGTACTTGGTGATGCACCACAGCGCGCGCACGCCGTCGCGCCAGCCGATCTTCTTGCCTTCGTCCCAGCCCCGGCCTTCGTAGGACACGGGCACCTCGACCACGCGGAAGCCAGCTCGGGCGACCTTGGCCGTGACCTCCGGACAGAAGCCGAAGCGGGTCTCCTCCAGGGTGATCGCGTCGAAGACCTCCCGGCGAAAAAGCTTGTAGCAGGTGTGCAGGTCCGTGAGCGCGAGGCGGCTCAGGGCGTTGGAGTACTGCGTGAGGGCCTGGTTCCCGGCGCGGTGCCAGGCGCGCTCCCGTGTCCAGGGCCGGCCCAGGTAGCGCGAGCCGTAGACGACGTCCGCCTCGCCCGCGAGGAGCGGCCGGAGCAGCGCCGGGTAGTCGCTCGGCGAGTACTCGAGGTCGCCATCCTGCACGAGCAAAGCGTCCCCGGTGGCCTCGAAAAAGCCCCGGGCGAGGGCGGCGCCCTTGCCTTGGTTCACCTCTTGGAAGACCGCGCGCACGTCGTCGTAGCGCGCCGCGAGCTCCGTGAGCTTCGCCCGGGTTCCGTCCGTCGAGCCGTCGTCGACGAGCACGATCTCGCGCTCCACGCCGCCGAGGTCCACGGCGCGCACGCGCTCGACGACCGTCTCCACGGTGCGGTGCTCGTTGAAGCACGGGATCACGACCGAGAGACGCATGACCCTTCCTTGAAGCACGGCGTCCCGGGCGCCGCAAAGGCGGCGGCCGCTTCCTTGCCGCGTTCATGGCCTGGCGCCGGGCGGTAGGCGTCGCGGGAGCGCGTGCCAGAGGAGGGGGAGGGCGAGGCGCTCGACGCGCGTGACGCGCACGCCCGCGGGCCCCGCGGCCTGGACCGCCGCGCGGAGGTCGTGCACGCGCCCGGAGGGGAGCCGCGCGTCGTCGACGGCCAGGCCCACGGTGCTCACGCGAGCGCCGGCCGCACGAAGGTCCGCGCCGCTGAGCCCCGGGCTTGGCGCCTCCACGTGAAGCCGTCCCTCCTCATCGAGGCGTAGCCCGCCCAGCGTCCCGGGCTCACGAAAACGCCAGCGGGAGCGAAGCCAGAGCTCGAGCTCCGCCGGAGCCTCGGCGCCCTCCACCAGCCGCGGCGTGTAGAGCACCTCCCGGGCGCCGCGCACCAGGAGATCCACCTCTCCGGGCTCGTTCATCATCATCTGCACGGGCCTTGGCGGCGTCTCGTAGCGACCCTCGACGCCGCGCTCGCCGAGCGCGCTCACGAAGGGGTGGGCCAGGTGGACGAAGTCGAAGAACTCGTCGTCCGGCAGCGCCGGCGCCTCCGGGTTCGGTGTCGTCACGAGCGGGACCGGATGGCCGCGCCAAAGCACGCGCGAGGGCGTGAGCAGGGCCTGACGAAGCACGTGCGCGAAGGCCGGCTGCGTGGGCCGGGCGAAGGCCGGGTGCAGGTCGTGGCGGGCCTGGGAGATCGCCGGCCAGGCCAGCGCCGCGAGACCGACGGCCACGGCCACGGCGCTGGGCCCCGGCGCGCGGCGCAGCAGCGGCACCGACGCGCGCACGGCGAAGCCCACGAGGAGCGCGAGGCTGGGCCAGAGCGGCAGCAGGTAGCGGGCTTCGCTGTGCGTGACCCGGAGCGCGAGGAGCCCGCCGGCCAGCGGAAGCCAGAGCAGGGCCGGCAGCGCGCGGCGCACCCGGTCGCTCCGCCAGTGGCGCAGCACCACCGCTAGGCCGCCGAGCGCCAGCACGAAGGTGAGCGGGCTCGCCACGCCCAAGGCGAGGGCGACATAGTCGCCGGCGCCCTCGCCGCCCCAGGTCTGCACCATGTCCTCGGCCTCGCTCAGCACCTCGAGGAAGGTCTGGAAGCTCACGCTGCCCTCGACGCGCCCAAGGGTCCCGGCGAAGCCGAGGGTAAAGACGCCGAGGCACGAGAGGCCCGTGAGCGTGAGCCGCCGGAGCCGGGCGAGGCCGCCGGGCTCGAGGGCGGCGCGCAGCAGCGCGGCGCCGCCGAGGGCCCCGGGGAGCGCGAGCAGCGTGTACTTGTGGAGCATGCCGGCGCCGAGGGCGGCGCCGGAGGCCACGGCCCAGCGCTCGGCGTGGCGCGCGTGTCCTGCGGCCGCGGCCCGGTCGGCCCGGTCCCACGCGGCGAAGGTGGCCACGGCCCAGCCCGCCGCGGGGATGTCCACGAGCACGTGCGGGGCGTAGCGGACGAAGAGCCGCGTGGCCGCGAAGACGAGCACGCCGGCCGCGGCGCCCCGGGGCCCGACGAGGGGCCGGAGCCAGCCATGGAGCAGCACCAGCGTGAGCGCAGCCAGCCCCGCGTGCAGAAGGTGCGGCGCGATCCACGGCCCGAGGCCGTCGCGGTCCACGGTCGCCACGAGCGGGCTGAGGAGCAGGGCCTCCAGCGGACCGTGCACCCGGTAGTAGACCGCGTCGCTCTCGCCGAGCAGGGCCCGGGCGTCGTTCCAGTAGTCCCAGCTGTCGTAGTAGCTGAGGCGGAGCCGGAGGGCCTGAAGCACGGCGAAGGCCGCCGCGAACGCGGCCAGGCCTCGCGCCGCGGACCCGCGCAGCAAAAAACCGCGCAGGCGCCGCGTCGCCGTGCGTCGCCCCGGAGGGCTCACCGAGGGAGCTCCGCGTCGACGCCCACGGCGGCCCCGGAGCCCCGCAGCTCGAACTCGAGCGTCGCCCCGTCGCGAGGCGCCCCGAGCGTGACCTCCCACTGCTGGAGGCGGGCCGCGTCGAGCAGGAGCTCGCCGCGTGGCTCGCCGTCCACGAACAGCTCCAGCGTGCCGCCGAGGTCCGCGTAGTCGGCTGGGGCCACCGTGAGCGAGAGGCGCGCGGGCAGGCGCACGCCTTTCCAGCGCACGCGCCGCGAACGCCCGCTGGCCGTCGCCAGGTGAAAGAGCGACCGGGGTTCGCCGGCGTAGCGGAGCGCGGCGCTTCGCTGGAGCCCGGTCTGGTCCTCCACGCGGTGCTCCGCCGCCGCGCATTCCCAGTTCAGGTGCTCCCAGGTGAGAAAATCGCAGCGCTGGTCGCCGAGCTGGACCTCGGCGCGCCGCAGCCCTTCCATGCTCGCCAGCCGAAGCGGCTGGCTGGCCGCCCAGGCCCGGCGACCGACGCCCGACGCCGCCAACGCGAGCGC
>JBCCAW010000330.1:0-6650 GCA_039814655.1 Myxococcota bacterium
CATCGCCCGTCCCAGGGGTCGGTGGCCGGCCCCGAGCTCACCCATCGCGGGTCCGACCCCTCGAATCGGCCCCCGCGCCCCGCGAGCCCCGCCCGAGCCCGACGCCAAGGCGACGGGCAGCGTACCCACCGACTCGTCAGAGGCGCCGCATCAACACGGTTCCGGCGCTGTAGCCCGCGCCGAAGGAGCAGAGCAGGCCAACGTCGCCGGCCTCGAGGTCCGTGTGGTGCTCGTGGAAGGCGATCACGCTGCCCGCCGACGAGGTGTTGGCGTAGCGGTCGAGAATGACCGGCGCCTCCTCGGGAGTGGCGTCGCGCCCGAGCACCTTGTTCGCGATCAGCCGGTTCATGTTGAGGTTCGCCTGGTGGAGCCAGAGGCGCTTCAGCTCCGCTGGCGCCACGCCTGCGTCGCCGAGGAACGCCACGATCATCCGCGCGACCATGGGCACGACTTCCTTGAAGACCTTCCGCCCCTCCTGGACGAAGAGGAGATCCGTGTCCGGCGCCGCCATGCGCTTCGCGAGCTCTTGCGCGTCTTCGGCCTCCGCGCGGTTCAAGAACCCCGCGTTGTTCCGGATGTGGTTCGAAAAGCGCGTCGAGAGCCGGGCGCCAAGCACCTCCCAGGCGCCGCCCGTGCGCTCCCGGTCGCCGCGTTCGAGCAGCATCGCCGTGGCCACGTCGCCGAAGATGAAGTGGCTGTCCCGGTCCCGGAAGTTGAGGTGCGCCGAGCAGATCTCCGGGCTCACCACGAGCACTGCGCCGGCCCCACCGGCGATCATGTCGAGGGCCACCTTCAGCCCGAAGGTCGCGCTCGAGCAGGCCACGTTCATGTCGAAGGCGAAGCCCTCGATGCCGAGCGCGTGCTGCACCTCCACGGCCACGGCCGGGTAGGCCCGCTGGAGGTTCGAGCAGGCGACGATGACCCCGTCGACGTCCGCCGCCGTCCGCTGGGCCCGGGCGAGCGCATCCTCCGCCGCCTTCACGCCCATCTCCGCGAGCACGGAGAGCTCCTCGTTCGGGCGCCGCCGCAGCCGCGGCCGCATGCGCTCCACGTCGAGAATGCCCGCCTTGTCCATCACGAAGCGCGCCTCGATGCCGCTCGCCTTCTCGATGAAGGGCGCCGACGAGGGCGCTTTGGCCTCGCGCTCGCCCGCTTCGATCGCGTCCGCGTGCTCGGCGTTGTAGCGCTCCACCCAGGCGTTGAAGCTCTCGACGAGCTCCTCGTTCGAGATGGACTCCGGGGGCGTGAAGAGGCCCGTGCTCGCGAGCACGGCAGCGGGAGACGCGGCGGCCATGAAGACGGGGTAGCAGCCCCCGGCGCCGCGGCGATGCGACCTCGCGCACCGCCCGCCGCGAAGCGCGAATAGCGGCCGTACGAGCGCTGCGCCCTCGCTCGGGGTCTGTCTTTCAATTCGGGGCCCTTCGAAAGGACCCTCGTCGCTCGGAGTGAATCCGAAGGCCTTCACGCGAAAGCGCGCGCCTTCGGCGCAGCCAAGGTACTTCCTGTCGAAAGCGCTTGTTTTAGGACTAGGGTCGCACCGTGTCCGAGAGAGCCGACGGAGGAGCGCAGGCGGAGGACCCGCGACCCTGGACGCTCGAGCGCCTCGAGGCTTTTGCTGCGCTTCGCACGCCCGTGTGGGTCTACGATTTCGAGCGCGAACGCTTCCACTGGGGCAACGAGCCCATGCTTGCCCTCTTCGCCGCGCCGAGCCTGGAGGCGCTGCGAGCCCGCTATCGCCGCGAGCCCATGAGCGAAGGCATGCAACGCCGGCTGCACGCCTTCCGGGACCGCTTCGCCCGGGGCGAGAGGGTCGTGGAGCCCTGGACCTTCTATCCCGAAGGCCAGCCTCCCGTGCACACCGACACGTCCTTTTCGGCCGTTCGCATCGCAACGGAGCTCGGCACGCGGGAGGCCATGCTGGTCGAGGCGCGCCTTCGCCCGAGCTCGGCGCTCTCCCCGGAGGAGCAGCGGCTCGTCGTGGCGACGCAGCACGCAAACGAGTGCGTCTCGCTCTTCTCCGAGGGCGGCGAAACGCTGGTCTCCAACCCCGCCGCAGAGCGCCTCCGTGACGCCGAGGGCCCCTCGCTCGACGCGCTCTTCGTGGACCCGAAGGACGCGGCGCGGCTCCGGGCCGAGACCCTCGATCCGGCCCGCGTGTTTCGCACCGAGGCCGCTCTGCGGACGCGCGCGGGCCCCCGCTGGCACGCCCTCGAGGCGCGCCGCATTCGCGACCCGGTGACCGGGCAGGCCGCGCTGCTGGTCATGCACCATGACGTGAGCGACCGACGCGCTTCGGAGACTCGGCTCCGCGAGGCGCGACGCGAGGCCGAGGCCCTGCACGAGAGCGCCGCCGCTGCGAGCGAGGCCAAGTCGCGCTTCGTGGCCGTGATGTCCCACGAGCTCCGCACGCCCATGACGGCGCTTCTCGCGTCCGCGGAGCTTCTCGAGTCCAGTCACCTCGACGCCGCACAACGCGAGACACTCAGCACCATCGTCGAGGCCGGCGGACAGATGGTGGAGCTCATCGGCGACGTGCTCGACGTCTCCGCCATCGAGGCCGGCCGCATCGAGCTCGCCCCGCAGCCCACGAACCTCCGTCCCTTTCTCCGCCGGACCCTCGGTCCGCTCAAGGCCGCCGCCGAAGGCAAGGGCCTTGCCCTCGAGCTCTCGGTCCAGGCCGATGTCCCGCCCGCCGTGCTCCTGGACGCGCGACGCGTCGGCCAGGTGCTCCTCAACCTGGTGGGCAACGCCATCAAGTTCACGGAGCGGGGACGCGTTCAGGTCGAGGTCGAGTGGACGGGGGGAGGGCTGACCCTCGCGGTCCGCGACGAGGGCCCGGGCTTCGAGCCCTCGCACGCGGCGCGGCTCTTCGAGCCGTTCGAGCGCGGCGACGTCTCCGCGCAGCGCTGCTTCGAAGGCGTGGGCCTCGGGCTCTTCATCGCGCGAAGCCTCGTGGACCTCATGGAGGGTCGCATCCGCGCCGAAACGCGGCCCGGCGAAGGCGCGACCTTCTTCGTCGACCTCCCGGCGGCGCCGGTGCCCATGCCCAGCGAGCCTCCAGCTCGCGCAAAGCGACCCCGGCTCGGGCTGCGGCTCCTCCTGGCCGACGACAACCGGCTCAGCCGACGCGCGGTCGCGAGGCTGCTACGCGGGCTCGCCTGCGAAGTCGTCGAAGCGAGCGACGGCCAGGAGGCCCTCGAGCGCGCGCGGGCCTCGCCCTTCGATGCGGTGATCCTCGACGTGGAGATGCCGCGCATGGACGGGCCGAGCGCCGCCGAAGCGCTCCGCGCGGAAGGCGACGACGTCGCCCCCCTCGTGGCGCTCACGGCCGATGCCTTCTTCGGCGCGAGCGACGCGGCCGGGGTCTTCGACGCCGTGGAGTACAAGCCCGTGGACCTGGACCGGCTCGCCACGGTCCTTCAGCGCTTGGCGAGCGAGCGAAGGGGCGTGGCGCCTTGCTGACAGGGTGGTATCTTGAATCCGTGTTGCGTCTACGGCCCTTCGCCCTCGCCCTCGCCCTCGCTCTCGCTCTGACCGCCTGCGGCGAGGACGGTCCCGCCGGTCCCGTCGGCATGGACGCGGGTACCGCGTCCTGCGTGCCCTCCGAGCAGACCTGGACCACGGAGGTCGCGCCGCTCGTAGCCGAGCGCTGCGGCACCTGCCACGGCGCGGAGCCGGCCTTCGGCGCGCCCTTCCCGCTCCTCGACTACGCCGCGCTCGTCGCCGGTGACGAGGGCGAGCGCATCATCGACCGCATGCACGTGCGCGTCGGCGAGGGCAGCATGCCCCCCACTGGCGTGCCCTGGCCGAGCGTCGCGCAGCGCGAGATCATCGTCGACTGGGCGAGCTGCGGCACCGGCGCGGTCACCGTGGGCGAGGGCGCGACACGGCCACCCTTCACCTCGCCGGGCGAGCCGCCCGCGGGCCTCGAAGTCATCGACCTGCTCGCCGACGGCTTCGAGCTCGGCCCGAACGAGGTCGACCGCTACGTCGACCTCGATTTCGCGAACCTCACGGACGAGGACGTCTTCATCCGGCGCTTCGAGCCCGTCGTCGACGACGTGCGGGTCATTCACCACTTCACCGTGCGGCGCGGGGACCCGCGCCTCGGCGACGCGGGCATGGAGTACCTCTACGCCTGGGCGCCGGGCACGGGCGCCTTCGAGTTCCCGGAAGGCGGCACACGGCTCTCGCCTGGCGACAACCTGCGCCTGCAGATTCACTACAACAACGGCGGGCGTTTCGACGACGTGAGCGACTCGAGCGGCGTCCGCCTCTACGTCGCGCCGCCGGGCGGCACGGAGCACCTCATGGTGGACCCGGGTCCCGGGGCCTTCGGCTTCCGCGTCCCGGCGCGCTCCGTCGAGACCATCGAGGACACCTGCGTCGTCAACGAGGACGTCACCGTTCTGGCCGCGGCCCCGCACATGCACGAGATCGGCCAGGACTTCGAGGTGCTCGTCGACGGGGAGCAGCAGCTCGCGCTCGAGGCCTGGGACTTCGACTCGCAGATCTTCTACGAGCTGCCCCTCGAGCTGCGCGCCGGACAGGAGCTCACGATCCGCTGCACCTTCCGCAACGACGAGTCGACGGACGTCTTCGCGGGCCCGCGGACGCAGGATGAGATGTGCTACCTCTTCACCTACGTCTTCCCGGCCGTCGAGGACTTCTGCCGGCCTCCCGGCGGGAGCGAGCTCGACTACATGCCGGGCGTGTGCATCGACAACCCGCGGTCGGCAGACACGGTGAACGCCACGGCGACGAGCACGGGGCCCGCGTGGGACGCCGAGGGCGTGTTGCCGAACTTCCATCGGAGCGCGACGCGCCTCGTGCTCGAGACGGACTTCCCGGCGCTCACGACCGTCGCCGACGTCACCTTGGCCGGTCAGCTTCGGCACGAAGAGGGCTTCGTCGAGGTGGACGCCGCCGTCCATCTCGTCGCTCCCTTTGGTGGCTTCGAGGAGGGCGCGCAGATCCCCTTCACCGGCGCTGGCTCGCTCCGCGAACGGGCCGGACCGAGCACCTTCGACGCCAGCTGCCCGGAGGCCGGCGAATCCCCGTACACGTTGGGCACGGTGGACGGCGTCCCCGCCCTCTCCTTCTCCTTCCCCGGCTCTCCGGTTCCCATCACCGCGTGGGTCTTCTTCGACTGACGTTGAAGAGCCCCGGCTCGCCTGGTACGGGCGCCCGGTGACCGCGCGCATCATCGACCCGGCCGAGGTCGCCCGCTCCTTCCGCGACGCCATCCGCGGCGAGGTCGCCGAGCTCGGCGCCCCACTCACGCTCGTTGGCTTCCTGAGCGAGGACGGCGGCCCCTCGAAGACCTACGCGAACTACACGCGGAAGGGCTGCGAAGACGTCGGCATTCGCTTCGACCTCCGGCAGGTGACGCGCCTCGAAGCCGAGGCCGCCATCGAGGCCGCGAACGCGGACCCCGCGGTGCACGGCATGCTCGTCTACTACCCGGTCTTCGGCACGCAGCAGGACGCCTACCTGCGCGACCTCGTCGAGCCGCGAAAGGACATCGAGGGCCTTCACTCCTTCTGGGCGCGGTGCCTCTACGGCAACCGGCGCAGCTACGACGGCGGCAAGAAGGCCATCCTGCCCTGCACGCCGCTGGCGGTCCTGAAGCTCCTCGACGCAGCCGGCGCCTCGGGCCCCGGCGATGCCCAGCCCTACGCCGGCAAGCGTGTCGTGGTCTTCAACCGGAGCGAGGTCGTCGGCCGGCCCTTGGCCAGCATGCTCGCCAACGACGGGGCCGAGGTCCTGAGCTTCGACATCGACGGCCCCTTGCGCTTCGTCCCGCGGGGCGCCGGCGTGCGCCACGCCCTCGAAGAAACGTCCATCACCCGCGCCGACGCGCTGGCGAAGGCCGACGTGGTGATCACCGGCGTGCCGAGCCGCGACTTCGAGCTCGTCTCGGCAAGGGAGCTTCGCGAGGGCGTCGTCGCCGTGAACTTCTCGACGCTCAAGAACTTCGCCGACGACGCGACGGAGGTCGCGTCGGCCTTCGTGCCTCGCGTCGGTCCCATGACCGTGACCATGGCGCTGAGAAACACGCTTCGGCTCACCCTCGACCGGGACTGACCGGCCCGGCGACGCGCGGGCTCAGCCGCGCGCGAGGCGCTCCGCTTCCTCGGCCAAGGCCGCGCGCTCTGCGGCCGGGCCGGCGCGCTCTCCTTCGGGAAGCGCAGGCAGGTTGATGTCCACGTTGCGGAGCGCGGCGTGCACCGCGCCGCGAAGCAAATCGGCCCCGGCATCCACGTCGCTCACGACGCTCTTTCTCACCCGCGCCCGCAGCGTCTCGGCGAGCGCCAGCGCGTCACGCATGCGCGCTGCCGCCGCCAGCGGCGCCTCCGTCGCGCGCCGCGCCGCCTGCACCTTCGCAGCCTCGCGGCGGCGGCGTTCTTCCCCCGTGGCCTTGGGGAGCCGCAGCGCCTCCATAAACGCTTCGAAGACCTCTCGGTCCTCGTCGGCGGCGGCGCGAAGGCCCGCGATGAGCGCCGCCAAGGCCTCGCGCTCGGCGTCCAGGGCGCCGTCCTTCCGCCGCGCTTCCGTCACGTCGACGGCCATGGCGACGAGGCCCGCGCCAAAGGCGCCAGCGAGCGCCGCGACGGACCCGCCGCCAGGCGTGGGCGCCGCGCTCGCCG
>JBCCAW010000429.1:0-5256 GCA_039814655.1 Myxococcota bacterium
GCGGAAGAGGTCGAAGACCGCGTTCGTGTCGCCCGCGACGAGGTTGGTCGCCTCGCTGCGGAAGATGACGAGCCTCCCGTCTGCGGAAACGACCGGACGCTGGCTCACGCCGTTGGGCGAGAGACCGGTGGGCAGCCGCGTGGTCGTCCCGGTGGTGCGGTCCCGGATGAACACGTCGCGTACGCCGTTCGTGTCGGTCGCGTCGTACTCGGTCGAGTTGCTGGCGAAGGCGACTATGTTGCCGCTCGACGAGATAGAGGCCCAGACTGCTCCCTCGGAGCCCTGGGAGCCATCGGTCGCAACGTTCACTCGCTCGGTCACGAGGGACGCGCGGTTCGTGATGAACACGTCGTAGCGTGCGTTCGTGTCTCCGGCGACGAGGTTCGTCGCGGCCGAACGATAGAGGACGTAGGTGCCTGTCGAGTCGATGTAGGGCCAGATGCTGCTGTTGTTCGGCTCCAGCCCATCCACGCCGCTGTCAGTGAGGCGGATGGTCGTGTCGAGCGCCGTGTCCCGGAGGAAGATGTCGATTTTCCCGAGTGTATCGCCCGTCACCAGGTTGGTCGCGCTCGATGCGAAAGCAATGTAGCGGCCCGTGCTCGAGATTGAACTCCGGAGGCTCCCAAGGTCGGCCTGGACGCCCATGCTCGAAACGCTGAGGCGCTCGATACTCCCTGTCGTCTGGTCGGCCAGGAAGATGTCGTCGACGCCGTTCGTGTCGCTGGCGACGAGGTCTGTCGCGGAGGAAGTGAAGGAGACGTAGCGGCCGTTGGCCGAGATCCACGGGTACTGGGAGGCCCCGTCCGGATCACCGCCGCCCGTATCCACGCTGAGCCGCGTGGTCGTCTGCGTGCTTCGGTCGCGGACGAAGACGTCTGTGGCGCCGTTGGCATCCCCGGCCACCAGGTTGGTGGCCGCGGAGAGGAAGGCGACGTAGCGACCGTTGCTGGACACCGTCGGCTGGTAAGAGGCTCCGTTGCCCAGGGTCCCACCGGTGTCCTGGGAGATGAGCTCGATGGTGCCGAGCGACGTGTCCCGAAGGAACACGTCGCCGGCCCCGTTCGTGTCTCCCGCGACGATGTTGGTCGCCGGCGAGCTGAAGACGACGTAGCGGCCGTCTTCCGAGACGGCGTAGTCGAGCCACGTCCGCGCGTCGGCCTCCGCCGCCGTCGCTGTCAGCGATAGCCTTTCGAGAGCCGTGCTCACGCAGGGGATGCAGGAGCCGCCGCAGTCGGTCTCCTCTTCGTCGCCGTTAAACAGCCCGTCGGAGCAGGTGACGGGAAGACATACGTCGTTGCGGGGAAGCTGGCCGAAGCTCTCGCCGACGTTGCTGACGCACTCGAGACCGGCGTCGCAATCCGTGTCCGCGTCGCAGTCGCCCTCGCCGGCAGCGCAGAGGCATGCGGAGGAGCAGAAGGTCTCGTCGCCGTTCGTCCCCGGGCAGGAGCAGGCCAGGCTACACGAGCCTCCACAGTCGACGCCCACTTCGTCCCCATCGTCGACGCCGTTATCGCAGTGCGTCGCTTCGCAGAAGTCGAGCTTGGGCCCGAACCCCCACTCGGCGCCGTTGTTCTGCGTGCAGGTCAGGCCGGGGTCGCAATCCGCATCGGTGTCGCAATCGCCCTCGCCGGCGAGGCACGTGCACCCAGGGCTGCAGAAGTTGTTAGTGCCGTTGTTGCCGCCGTTGCACTTTCGGAGCGAGGAACCGGTGGCGCCGATCTCCTCGTCGACGCTCAGGAACGCCGGGTCGCCCTCTGAACAGCCGGCGAGCGTAAGGACGCCGACGGCGGCGACGGCGGCGCAGAGGGATTCGAGACGGGGAAGCCTACGGCGAGGAAGGGTGCTTGCGGTCATCGGTAGCTCTCGTCGGTGCGTTGCAGGGTGCGGGTCATGCATTCAGTTGGGCTCGACCGGCGATGCTGCAGGCACCATGAGCATACGTCGCGGCGGCAGCGATGGCGAGGTTCCAGGGGCGCCGAGGCGGATTTCGCCCCGGCGCGCCGGGGTATCGTGAGAACGGATCGTTCTCGTGGTTCTGAACCCCGAACGCCGCGCCTTCGTGACCTTGTCCGGCTCGAGATGCTGCCCCACCCACGATGCTTTCACATCCCCGCGCTGGTTTGCGAATCATGATGCGCGTGGCAGCCTTGGCCGGCCTCGCGCGTTCCCATGGAGACCCAGATGAACATGTTTCGTGAGAAGTCCGTGCTGGTGACCGGCGGGACCGGTTCATTCGGCAAGCACTTCGTCAAAAAGCTCCTGTCGGAAAGCGACGTGAAGCGAGTCGTCGTTCTCAGCCGGGACGAGCTGAAGCAGTTCGAGATGCGGCGGCACCTCGACTTCGCTTCCGAGTCATCTCGCCTTCGGTTTTTCGTTGGAGATGTCCGAGATGGAGAGCGCCTGCGGCGCGCCTTCAAGGGGATTGACTACGTCGTTCACGCCGCAGCGATGAAGCAAGTCCCGACGTGCGAGTACAACCCCTTCGAGGCCATTAAGACCAATATTCATGGCGCGCAGAACGTCATCGATGCGGCCATCGACAGCGGCGTGAGCCGTGTCATCGCCCTCTCCACGGACAAGGCGTGCAACCCCGCGAACCTCTACGGTGCGACGAAGCTGGCCAGCGACAAGCTCTTCGTCAGCGGCAATGCCTACGTTGGTAGTGGAGAGACGCGGTTCTCCGTCGTGCGCTACGGAAACGTGGTCGGCTCTCGCGGGAGCGTCGTTCCCTTCTTCCTCCGGCAGCGTGAGACGGGGGTCCTGCCCATTACCGACCATCGCATGACCCGCTTTTGGATCACGCTAGACCAGGGCGTCCGCTTCGTTCTCCAGATGCTCGAGACCATGCGAGGTGGAGAGATTTTCGTCCCAAAGATTCCCAGTATGAAGATCACGGATCTGGCCCGTGCCATCGGGCCGGGCTGCCGCCTGGAGGAGATCGGGATTCGCCCCGGCGAGAAGCTTCATGAGGTGATGGTCTCCGAAGACGACGCTCGCCACACGGTCGAGCTCGACACCTACTACGCCATTCTTCCGGAATTCGAGTGGTGGGCGAGCCAGGAAACTCACGGCCGACCGTGCCCAGAGGGCTTCCGCTACAGCTCGGAAACGAACACGGAATGGCTGGATGGGCCGAGCCTGCAGAGCATCGTGAAGCCCTTCGAGGACGCCAATGGGTAACTTTCTGCCTTATGGCCGCCAGTGGGTCGACGAGACCGACGCGGAAGCCGTCACCGAGTCCCTGCTGGGCGACTGGCTGACGACGGGGCCCGCCGTCAGCGCATTCGAAGACGAGATCCGGCGCATCACAGGCGCCCGTCGCGCCATCGCCGTGAGTTCGGGGACGGCGGCGCTCCACGCTGCCTATTTTGCGGCCGGCGTCGGTCCCGGTACGGAAGTCATCGTTCCTGCGCTGACCTTCAGCTCGACGGCGAACGTGGCCGTGGCCCTCGGGGCGAAGGTCCGCTTCGCCGATGTGGACCCGGTGACCTGGACCATCTCGGCGGGCTCGGTCCGAGCGCTGCTCACGGAGCGGACACGCGTGGTAACCCCCGTCGACTACGCGGGACACCCGGCAGACTACGAGGCCGTGCGTGGCGTCATCGAGGGCACGAACGTGCTGCTCGTCGGCGACGCATCGCACTCCTTGGGCGCAAGCGCGGGCGGCGTGCCGGTCGGCACGCTCGCCGATCTGACCACCTTCTCGTTTCACCCGGTCAAGCCCGTCACGACTGGGGAAGGCGGGGCCGTCACGACAGACGACGATGGGCTCGCCCAGCGGGCCCTAGAGTTCCGTACGCACGGGATTCGCCGCGGGGAGCTCGAGGGCGACCCGGACCACGGGCCTTGGGCCTACGACATCGTCGAGCTCGGGCTCAACTACCGCATCACGGACTTCCAGTGTGCGCTCGGTCGGTCGCAGCTGCGCCACCTCTCGAAGTGGATCGAGCGCCGTCAGGCTATCGCGGCCCAGTACCGCGAACAACTCGCGGCCGTTCCAAACGTCGAGCTGCCGCCGGACGCGCCAGGCGTCGGGCACGGATACCACCTATTTCCCGTGCTCGTGCCCGCGGCGAAGCGCCGCGAGATCTTCATCGCACTCCGAGAGCGCGGGATCGGCGTGCAGGTTCACTACATCCCCGTGAACATGCTCAAGTACTACCGCGACCGCGGGTATTCTCCGGAGTCGACGCCGGTGGCGCTCGAGACCTACCGGCGATTGATCAGCCTTCCCATGTTCCCGCGAATGGAGAATCAGGACGTGCCTCGGGTGGTGAGCGTGCTCCGTGAGCTCGTCGCACCTCGGGGCGCATGACCCGCGCCGTCGCCGTGATTCCTGCGCGGGGCGGAAGTAAGCGCATTCCCCGCAAGAACATCCGGGAGTTCGCGGGCCGCCCGATCATCGAGCACTCCATCGCGGCGGCGCGCTCCGTCGACGCGATCGAGCGCGTGGTGGTGACCACCGACGACGCGGAGATCGCGGAGGTCGCGAGGCGCGCCGGCGCCGAGGTTCCCTTCGAGCGGCCCGCAGAGCTCGCGGACGACAGCTCGTCGACGGACGCCGTGCTTCAGCACGCGCTCCGCGCGCTGCGGGGTGAGGGGAGCGCTTTCGACGTCGCCGTCTGTCTCTACGCGACGGCGCCCTTCGTCCGGCCCGCGGATCTTCGCGGCGGCCTCGACGTGCTGCGTCGCGAGGGCGCGACTTCCGTGATCTCCGTAGCTGAGTATCCGTCACCCATTCAGCGGGCGATGCACATCGTCGACGGACGCCTCGAGATGGTCGATCCCTCGACGCGTCTCGTGCGCTCCCAGGATCTGCCCAAACGCTGGCACGACGCGGGGCAGTTTTACGTCGTCGACGTCGACGCGTACCTTGAGGAGGGTCGCCTCTACTCGCGCCACGCGGTGCCCTTCGTGCTCGAACGCCAGAGGGCCGTGGACATCGACGAGATGTCCGATTGGGTGCTGGCGGAGACAATGTACCGGGTCCTGGAAGGCTGATGGCGCCGCCGAGGACCCGACTTTTCCTTCGTGCCGACGCGGGGCTCGACGTCGGAGCCGGCCACGTGATGCGGTGCCTGGCTCTCGGCCAAGCCTGGCAGACCCTCGGCTACGGCGACGTCACGCTCCTCTCGGTCAGCTTGCCGGATGCCTTCGCCGAGCGTGCCCGCAGTGAAGGCTTCGGAATCGAGCGTGTCGCAGCGAACGCTCCCGGCTCGGCGGAGGACGTCGAAGGGACGCTCGCAGCGGTGGGGA
>JBCCAW010000424.1:0-5296 GCA_039814655.1 Myxococcota bacterium
CGGTCCCAGGGACCGTCGCCCACGTAAACGCCTTCGGGGCCGAGCTCCCGCATCGCGTGGCGGAGCAGCGCGGTCCGGGTCGAGCCCGACTCCGACGTGGCCAAGAGCGGCGGTGCGGACACGCCTAGCGATGCGAGCTTTCGTCGTGCAACGCGTGCGAAACCGCCGGTAGCCACGCCCGTCGGCATTCCGAGGCCCTCCACGCGAAGCAGCGCGTCGGTGGCGCCTTGCCGCGGTTTCGGTGGGCTTGCCGCCAGGGCTTTCCGCCATCGCGCTTCATGCGCGTCCGCGACCCGCTCGATTGCCGCGTCACCCACCCCGAGCGCCCGCAGGATCCCGTGGTCCGTGGACGCCCCGAGCACCTCCCAGTCGGTCGTCGGAAGCTCCCGGCCGAGCACATCGCGGAACGCTTCGCCGAAGAAGCGATCCTCCCGCTCCCCGGTCATCAGGAGCGTGTCATCGAGGTCGAACAACACGAACACCCCCGCATCCTGCCACCCAGCGTCCCGAGCGCTCGCGGGGGCCAGTTTCAACGCGCCATTGAAAGCGTTTCAGCGAGCGTTGCCCTTGGCGCGAAGGGTCCGCGACGCAGGATGCTCGGCAGGAACCGACGCCATGTCCGCCAACGCTCTTCTCCAAGCCCGCAACCTCGACCTCCCCCCACGCGACGCGATGCTTCGCCGTGCGCCTTCGGTGTCTCGCTTCTGGAACGACTACCGCGAGCTCCTGGCCGAGGCGTGGACGCAGTGGGAAGCGAGCGCGGACGTCCCGGCCCTTCCGCCCGCGCTCACTCTGCTCGACCCGGCTCTCCGCGCGGCTATCGAAAACGCCTGGCGCGACCCAGGGGCCGAATCGGACGTGCGCGCGCTCTGGCGCGAGCTGAGCTCCGGCGTGTTCGTCGCGCCCTTCTTCGACCCGGAGCGCCTCGCTGGGCTCCGTACTTACCTCGAGCGCGTCGCCGATGCGTCCATCCCGCTGCGCCCGCCTTACGGCATCGCGCTCAACCGGGGCGGCGCCATGCTCGACCGGCGTTCCGAGGGCTACCTCGCCGCGCCGGCCTTTCAGCACCTCTATGCGGAGATCATCGGCCAGGTCATGCGTCCCGTCGCGCGCCTCCTCTTTCCCGAGGTGCACGGCTATGATGACCAGACCTTCGGCTTCTCCATCCGCTACGAGCCGAACACCGACGCCTCGCTCCAGCCCCATAGCGATGCGTCGTCCGTGACCCTGAACGTCAACATGAACCTTCCCCATGAAGGCTACGAAGGGTCCCAGGTCGACTTTCTCGATCCTGCGACCGGCCGGGTCACGCCGCTCCGCTTCGAGCCGGGTGTCGCGGCCATTCATCGCGGGCTGATTCCCCATGCGACGCATCCCATCACGAGTGGTAGCCGCTCCAACCTGGTGCTCTGGCTCTACGGGGCTGACGGGCGAACGCCGCCGCGTGGCGGGCACACCGCGCCACGCTCGGCCGCAGAGCGCTGGTCGCCCGTTCCGCCGGCGACGGGGAGCTTTGCGCCCTTCTGAGGCTTTCATGACCGGACACTCCACCCGCCGTGCCGCGACGACGCTCGTCGCCCTGCTTCTTTCGTCCTGCGCCGCCACGGGAACGGCGGTCCCGACGTCGCCGCCATCGCTCGAGGTGACACCTCTCGCGGACGTGCGCTTCGATGCGCTGAACCCGGCGCGGGGGGACGCGAGCCCGCTCGCCGGGACGCTTTTCGGGGATCGCGCCGGGAGCGCGGCCACGGGCTTCCTCTTCCGGCCCGTCGACGGGTTCTCGTCGCCGCCGCACATCCACAACGTCTCCTATCGCGCGATCGTGATCCGCGGGGGCGTGTACAACGGGCCGCCGGACGCGGAGCGCGTCTGGATGCCTCCGGGCTCGTACTGGACGCAGCCGCTCGGCGCCGTGCACATCACGGCCGCGCGAGAGGCGCCCATCCTGGCCTACGTCGAGATCGACGAGGGCCCTTATCTCGTGCGCCCCCCGGACCAGGCGTTCGCGAGCGAGGAACGTCCCGTGAACCTCCTCCCGGCCGACCTCCCCTGGGAGCAGCGCGCGGGCTTCCGGGTCGCCTCCCTCTGGGGCGACGCCGCCGGGCGCGGCGGGCAGCTGCTCGAGCTTCCCGCGAACGGCGGGGCGATCGCGCAGTCGAGCGAGGACTTTCGGGTGGTCGTCATCGCGGGCCTGCCGACGCTCCCGGGCGGCGACGCCGGGCTCGAGCCTGGCAGCTACCTCCACGCGCGCGGCGCCGCGCTCGAGCTTCGCTGTGGCGCTGAAGCGTGCACGGTCTACGTACGCCACGACGGCGCCGTCGACGTGCGCACGGGCGGTTAGCCCGGCCTATCTCGGCCTAGCCTCGAGCCACGCTTCGCAGCGGGCGCTTCGCTCTGCGAAGGCCTTCTCGAGCGCGTCGTCCACCACGCGCACGCGAGACGGAAGGTATCGCCGGCTGGGGAAGACGGCGTGAATCGGCGTGGCCTCGCCCCGGCAGTGCGGCAATACGCGGACCAGCGCCCCGCGCTCGAGGTCGTCGATCACGTCGAGCAGGCTCTTGCGCGCGATGCCCCGGCCTTCGAGGGCCCAGCGACGCGCGAGGAGGCCGTCGCCACAGAGCGGGCTCTGCACCGTGACCTCGTGGCGGGTCTCACCTTCGAAGAGCACCCATTGCGTCGCCGGCGCGCTCGCGACGTGCAGCGTGAGCAGGCGATGCGCGTGCAGGTCGTCCGCGTGCGTGGGCGTCCCGGCCGCCGCGAGGTACGCCGGAGCGGCGACGAGCATGGACGGCGTCGACGCGAGGCGCCGCGCGCGGAGCGAGCTGTCGGGAAGCGCGCCGTAGCGAATCGCCATGTCGATGGCGTCCCGGTGGAGGTGCTGCACGTCGTCGCCCACGTGCACGACCGCGCGCAGCTCGGGGTGCGCCTCCGCGAGGCCGGCGAGCACGGGCCCGACCACCTGGTAGCTCGTATCGGCCGGCGCCGAGAGGTGAACGGTGCCCGCAGGACCGCGCGCGCCCTGGACCTCCTCGAGCGTGTGCTGCCAGCGCGTGATCACGTCCCGGCAGCCATCCAGCACGACGAGCCCCTCCTCCGTCGGATGCATCGCCCGCGTGGTCCGCTCGAAGAGGCGGACACCCAGCGCCTCTTCGATGCGGCCGACGGCCGCGCTGACCGCCGCCGGCGTGAGGTGCAGCTGGCGCGCGGCTTTGGTCATGGACCCGGCCTCGGCGACGCGCACGAGCAGCTCCATCTCGTGGATCTTCATCGCGGCCGACTATCAAGCGCTCGTTGATAAACCTGCAAGCACCTCTCGGTTCCCGAGCGGCGCCGGCTTCCTTAGGCTGGGCCCATGGCGACAAAGACGATTCTCATCACCGGCGCGACCGACGGCATCGGTCGGGAGACGGCGAAGGCGCTGGTCGCCGACGGCCATCACGTGATCGCGCATGGTCGAAGTGTCGCGAAGCTCGAGGCGCTCGCCGCCGAGGTGCAGGTCGACGTGGAGGTCGCCGACCTCGCACGCTTCGACGAGGTGGAGGCGCTCGCCGAACGCGTCCTCGCCCGGGGCCAGCTCGACGTGCTCATCAACAACGCGGGCGTTTTCAAGATGTCCTCGCCGCGCACGGAATCCGGGATGGACGCGCGCTTCGTCGTGAACACGCTCGCGCCCTTCGTCCTCACGGAGCGGCTCTGGTCCCTGCTCTCGCCGGGCGGGCGGGTCGTGAACGTCTCCTCGGCGGCGCAGGCCCCCGTGAATCTCGATGCGCTCGCGGGGCGCGCGCCGCTCGATGACATGGCGGCTTACGCCCAGAGCAAGCTCGCCATCACCCTGTGGACGCGGGAGCTCGCCCGGACTCGTCCGGACGGCCCGACGCTCGTTTCCGTGAACCCGGGCTCCTACCTCGCCTCGAAGATGGTCAAGGAGGCCTTCGGCGTCGCCGGACACGATCTGGCCATCGGCGTCAACGCACTCCGGCGTACGGCGCTGGACGAAGCCGTCGCTGCGCGCTCCGGCGCCTATTTCGACAACGACGCCGGCCGCTTCGCCGAGCCTCACGAGGCTGCCTTGGACGCGGCGCACGCCTCGGCGGTCATGGCCGGGATCGCCGCGGCCATCGACGCCTGGCGCCGCGCTAGCGTCGCCTCGTCTTAGCCTATGGCGAGTCGCCGTCTTCCTCGTCCCACTCATCGAGTAGCTCCGCCCGCAGGCTCGCTGGAACGGCTCGACGAAGTCGCACCGGCCGCCGTCGCGCCTGCGGAGATCGGCGTGCCCGCCAGCCACCAGAGTAGAGCGTGCGTGTCGAGCAGGTAGCTCACGTGCCCTCGAAGGCGTCCAGCAGGTCCTCCGGCGTCGCGTCGAAATCGTCGGCGATCGTCATCCTTCCCTTCCACCGACCTGGCGTACGTGGCTGGCGCGGTGCGCCGAAGGGCACCAGGCGGGCTACCGGGTTGCCCGCACGACCGATCACGATCTCCTCGCCGGCCTCCACGCGCTCGAGCAGTTTCGAGAGCTGGGTCTTGGCTTCATGCACGTTGACCACGGACATGGACTAAGCTTAGCTAAGCACGGTGCGGGCCGCCAGCGTCGACCACCCGCCACCGGCCGATCTCGCGTCGCTGGGCTCTGCTACCTTGGGAGGCACCATGGGGGCTTCGATTTGGACCGACCTGCCGACCGTCGAGGGGGACCGCGTTCGGCGGCTTCGTCGCGCGGAGTACGACGCCTTGGTCGCCGCCGGCGCGTTCGAAGGGGAGCCCCTCGAGCTCATTCGAGGAGTGATTGTCCGCATGTCACCGCAGGGAGCCCCGCACGCTGCGCCCATCGTGCTCTTGAACGACTTGCTCGTGCGCGCCCTCGGGGATCGTGCCTTCGTTCGGGTTCAGCTACCGCTCGCAGGTCCTGATGAGTCCGAGCCTGAACCCGACCTCGCCGTGGTTCCGCGTGAGCTCGGCTTTGACGATCACCCAAGCCAGGCCTCGCTCATCATCGAGGTCGCGCGCACGTCGCAGGACTACGACCGCGACACGAAGGGCCCGCTCTACGCCGAGATGGGCGTTGCCGAATACTGGCTCGTCGACGTCGCGGCCCGGGCCGTCGAGGTTCGTCGTGATCCGAAGGGCGGTGTCTTTTGCGA
This sequence comes from Myxococcota bacterium, assembly GCA_039814655.1. Lineage (GTDB taxonomy): Bacteria > Myxococcota_A > Polyangia > Polyangiales > Houyiibacteriaceae > CALCTH01. The sequence continues at coordinate 5,139 of JBCCAW010000424.1, forward strand.
CACGCGGGTCGTGACCTCGGGCGAGGTCCGCTTGGCCGCGTTTCCCGACGTCAGCGTCGCCGTTCAGACGCTCTTTCGCTGAGCACCCGACGGAAAAAGGGCGCGGAGGCCGCGGACGAATCCGCGACCTCCGCTGGGAGCGAAGCCCCCCGGGGGAG
>JBCCAW010000535.1:0-4188 GCA_039814655.1 Myxococcota bacterium
GCGTGTCCACGCGAGGCTGCTACACGGGCATGAGCTACGCCGCGGCGCCGGGGCTTCGCGTGGGACGCGTGGCGCAAGCGAGCGCGTCGCCGGGCACGGCGCGCGTCGTCGGCCGAACGGCCAACCGCATCGCGCTGCGCGACGACGATGCCGGCTCCGACGGGGCGCTCCTCCTGAACCAAACCTGGGCCCGCGGCTGGGTGAGCAGCGCCGGCCAGGTCCGCGCCGGCCGCGACGGGCGCATTCGCGTCGAGGGACTTCCGGAGGGCGCCCACGACGTCGTGCTGCGCTACGTCCCGGAGAGCCTCGCGCCCGCGGCCGCGACGTCGCTCTTCGGGCTCGTTGTCCTCTTCTGCCTCCTGGTGCCGGGCCCGCTTCGCCGCGGCGCGCGGCGGCTCGTCGCAGGGAGGCGGCGGTTCAGCGCGAAGGAGCGTCCCGCGCCCGCGCCGGAAGCGAGCTCGTGAAGGTGTCCCGGATGAGCTCGCCGGCGCGAAGCACCTCCGGGTCGTCGTCCGCTCGGCCGCCCAGGAGCTGAGGCGTCAGCCAGAGGCAGGCCAGCAGCGGGCCCAGGGTGAGGGCGATCCAGCGCCGCGGGCGAGGCGCGGAGCGGAGCGCGAAGGCGAGCGTCGCCACGGCGGCGGCGGCCAGGATGCCGAGGACGGCGAAGGCGCCGCTTGCTCCGAACCACGCGCCCAAGGTGGGCGGCCAGCGGCCCTCGGACATGAGCGGCAGGAAGAGCTGGCGAAGCGGCCGGTCGAGCTCCGGCGGCACGTGCGGATAAATGAGGCTCGGCGCCGTGGAGGCGACCACGCCGGCGAGCCCAGCGGCCACCATCAGCGTCGAGGCCAACGTGGGCGCCCGGGCGCTCACGGTCCGCAGCGCGATGAGGCTCCCGTGGCCCAGGAAGGGAAGGAGCAGCACGAGGTAGCGGGCGCCGATGGACCACCCGCCGTCGTAGTTGTTGAGCGTGCAGACGCTCAGGAAGCTCGCGGCGAGGATGAAGAGCGCCGTGGCGGCCGTGGGCCGGTGCGCGCGATCGCGAAGGCGGAGCGCGTAGCCCGCGACGCCCAGCGCCAGGAGCGGCGTGAGCGCGAAGAGGCCGATGCGCGGGTGCACCAGCAGCTCGCCGGCCGTCTGCAGGGAGAAGCCTTCGGCCCCGAAGAACCCCTGCTCGTGCCGCGCCCGCAAAAAATCGCTCTCGACGAAGCGATGACCGGGCAGAAACGGGCTCCCGAAGGCCCGGGCCTGAAAGTGCATGGTCAGCGCCGTCGGTACCGCCGCGCCCAGGAGAAAGGCGACCAGCTCTCCGCGCCGGTAGAAGCGAATCGCGAGGAGCGAGAGCGCGAGGCTGGCAAAGAAGGCCGGGTACTCGAAAAAGCTTGCGCCGGCGGCGAGAAGGCCCGCCGCGGCGGCGCGCCCGACGCCGAGGGATTCACCCCGGCGCCGGCGGGCGTCGAGGAGCGCAAAGGCGCCGAAGGCCGCCGCCGCGCTCGGCGCGTGGCTCACGAAAAGCAGGCTGTAGCCGAGGAAGGGTGAGCCGAGCGCGACGGCGAGGAAGACGACCTCGGCCATGCCGGCGGGAGCGTCCTCGCGCCGCAGCACGCGCAGGTAGAAGGCCAGGAAAATCAGCATTGGGAGGATCACGCAGCACAGGCGAAGCAACCAGGCGACGCGAGGCAGCGCGTCCCGCCCTGGCTGCTCCAGGAGCGCGGCGTAGGGCAGGGCTCCGGCGAGGCTCAGCCCCGGCGCCTTCACGCTGAAGTACTCGCGCTCGGCCCCTCGGCCCGGACCGACGCAGGCAGAACGTGAGCCGTCCGCTGCCACCTCGACGCAGGCCGCGTCGTTGGTCCAGCCCCAGCGATGGCGATAGGGCGTGATCTCGTACGCGCCGCGTTCCGCGAGGGCCGCGCTCATGTAGAGGCGGACGTTCTCGTTCGGGTTGTTGATCGCCGGGTAGAGCGGGACCACGAGGGTGTAGGCCAGCGACACCAGCAACCCGAGACCGAGGGCCGCACGCATGCGCGCGCATAGTGGTCCGGCGCCCCGGGCGGGTCCAGATGGCGGGTCCGAGCCTCGCGCGGGATTTCGGCCATACTCCCGGCGCCGTGACGCGCCTCGAGAGCCTGAGCATCGTCCTGCCGTGCCGGGACGAAGAGCGGAACATCGGCCCCGTGGTCGAAGAGGCGCTGGCCGCGGTGGTGCGTCACGCCCGCCTCGGCGAGGTGGTGCTCGTCGACGACGGCTCGAGCGATGGGTCCGTGCACGCCGCCCGGGCCGCGGTGCGGCGCGCCGCCGGGCCGGAGGCCGCCGTCCCGCTCCGCGTGGTGCGCCATGGCCAGGGCCGCGGCTACGGCGCGGCGCTTCGGAGCGGCTTCGGCCACGCCCGCTCGCGCTGGATTCTCTACGCGGACGCGGATCGGCAGTTCGACCTGCGCGAAGCCTCCCGCCTCGTCGCGTTGGTCCCGGAGCACGACGTGGTCTGCGGCTATCGAAGCCGGCGCGCCGACGGCGTACGTCGCCTCCTCCTTGGGCGCGCGTGGAGCGGCCTGGTCAACGGGGTGCTCGGGACCGGGCTCCGAGACGTGAACTGCGGCCTCAAGCTCCTCCCCCGGGCGCTCTTCGAACGCATCGACCTGGAAAGCCGGGGCGCCCTCGTCGACGCGGAGCTCATCGCGAAGGCCCGTCGCCTCGGTTTCCGGGTGGCCGAAGTGGCCGTGACGCATCGAGCGCGGCCCCATGGGAGAGCGACGGGGGCTCGTCCGGCGGTCATCGCCCGCGCCCTTGGGGAGCTCTGGCGGGCGCGCTCGCTCAGCCTTCACCCCGCGGAGCCCCTCGCGAAGCCCCTCGCGACGGCCGGCGGGGCCCTGCCCGGGAGCGCGAGGGCGAGGGCCTAGACGGCCACGCGGTCGCGGCCGCCGCGCTTCGCCTCATACAGCTTGGCGTCCGCGGCGGCGACGAGAGCGGTGGGCGCCTCGATTTCGCTGTCCCAACCCACGACGCCCACGCTGATGGTCACGCGCATCTCCGTGCCTTCGAAGACGAAGGTCGTGTTGCGCACGAGGCGCAGGAGCTTCTCCGCGAGCTCGAGGGCGCCGCTGCGACCCACCTCCGGGATGATGACGGCGAACTCCTCGCCTCCGGTCCGCGCGACGATGTCATCGCGTCGCACGCTCTCCTGGACCAGCCGGCCGAGCTGCCGGAGCACGGCGTCGCCGGCGAGGTGGCCGTGCGTGTCGTTGACGGTCTTGAAATGGTCGATGTCGAAGAGCAGCAGCGAAAACTGAGAGCCGTAGCGGCGAGCGCGGCTGAGCTCCCGCTCGATGGCCTCGTCGAAGTAGCGCTTGTTGTGAAGCTGCGTGAGGCCGTCCACGGTCATCAGCCGGTAGATCTCCTCGTGGTACTGGCCTTCGATGTTGCCGCCGATGATGTACTTCAGGATGGTCCGGCCGATCTTGATCTGATCGCCATCGCGGAGATGGACTCGCTCGATGAGCAAGTCGTTCACGTAGGTCCCGTTGGTGGAGCCGAGGTCCCGGATGCGGTAGCCGTGCCCGTCGTAGCTCACCTGGCAGTGACTGCGTGACACGCTCTCCTGGTCGAGCTGGACTTCGGCGCGGGAGCTCCGCCCGAGGGTGATGGGCTCCTTGGCGAGCGGGACGCGCCGGCCGAGGTCGTCGCCGTAGATCACCACCAAGCACGCGGACCGCTCCCCGGTCGGCGCCGGCGAACCGGACGATGTCACCACCGTCTGGTTGGGGTTCGTGGTGCGGTCGTCATTCACCATGGACGAGGCCTATATACCCCGATTGAGGCCAACGTCTGCCGTCGGTGCCAGACCGCTGGTTCCACTGTCCCGGCCCGGCGGGCCTGCCGTTTCTTTGACCCCGGCGCGCACTCTTCGGTACGCGCCGCTTATGCCTCGGCTCGATCCATGGCGGCTCCGGCCGGATCTGACGCGCTTCGAGCGCGCCTTGCCACGTCCTGCCCTCGCGCTCCTCGTGGTGCTCGCTGGCACCATCGTCGGCGCGGCCGTCGGCGCCGCGGAGGAAGGGCCCCGGGCCCGGAACCTCGCGCCGCCCGAGGCCGTCGCGCCCCCCGCGGCGCCGGCCCCGGCGCCCCGACCCGCGCCGGCGGCGCCCCCGCCACCCGCGGCCAAGACCGCGGCGCGGCGCCCGGGGGGCCAAACCC
>JBCCAW010000647.1:0-3200 GCA_039814655.1 Myxococcota bacterium
CCGGGACCCCGAGCACCGCGAGGGGCTCGGCGGCAATGCGCGCCTCCACGCGGCGCTCCATGGCGAGATGCGTGCGCGAGAGCTCGCGCCAGCCATACGGACGCCTCGGGTCCGCGCTGGCCAAGGCCTCGAAGGCGCTCGCCGCGTGTTCCGCGTCCCCGGCGTCTCGAAGCCGCAGCCCGAGTTCTCGCCGCAGCCGCAGCTCCTTCGGGTGCGACGCCACCCCCTCTTCGAGCACCTCGATGGCTGCCCGGGGACGCGCCAGCGAATCGCCGAGCACCCGGGCGATCTCCAGGAGCGCCCCGACGTGCTCCCGCGCGTCGTCCCGCATGAGGTAGCGGCGAAGCGCGGCGACGTAGCTCTCGAAGGCGGCGGGTCCCATGGCCAGGGCTTTCAGCTCGAGCGCGGACTCGGAGCCGGGCCCCTCCAGCGCCACGCCTTCCGCGTAGGCTTCGAGGGCGGCCGCGTCGTCGCCCTCGGCATCCCGGAGCCGGCCGAGGCGCAGGAGAGCGGCCGCGCGTGCAGCTCCTTCGCTCGAGGCGAGGAGTCGCTCCGCCGCTTCGCGGGCGTCGCCCAGGCGTCCCGCGTGCTCATGAAGCTCCGCGAGCTGTTCGAGGGCGCGAGCGTCCGCGGGGTCGATGGCGAGCACCGCCTGCAGGCTCACGAGCGCGCGTTGCGCGTCGCCGAGGGGGCCGAGCCACAGCTCGGCGAGGCCCAGGTGCGCGTCCTTGAGTACGCGCCGGGGCGGCGCGAGCTTGACGATGCGGCCCAGAAGCCGGCTCGCCTCCGCCGGCTGGTCGTCGCGCGTGTAGAGGTCCGCCAGGGCCCGCAGCGTGGGCACGTGGTTCGGCGCGTCGCGAAGCACGCGCTGGAGCGAAGCGATGGCCGCGGCAAGGTTGCCGAGGGGCCCGGCCTGGAGCCGCGCGACCTCCGCCCAGAGCGCGGCGGACCGGTCGCCCTCGCTCGCCCCGGCCGCGCGCGTGAGCACGTCCCCGAGGCGCTCGTAGGCGCCGCGGGCTTCGAGGAGCTCGATGAGCATCTGCGACGCGGTCTCCGATCCGGCGTCGAGCTCGAGGGCACGCTCGAGGTCCGCCTCGGCTCCGCTTCGGTCGCCGAGGCGCTCGGTACGCACCATGGCGCTGCGCAGGAGGAGGCGGGCCGCCGCGGCGGCGTCGGCGGCGATTTCCGCTTCGCGACGCGCGGCCTCGGCGAGGAGCACCGGGTCGTCCTCGGCTTCGGCGACGCGGCTCAGCCCGCGCGTCGCGGCAAAGGAGCCCCCGTCCAGCGTCAGCGCGTCGCGGAAGAGGGCGAGGGCCGTGTCACGCTCGCCCAGCGCTTCGGCGGCCTCCGCCGCGCGCGTCACGTGGTGGGCGCGAAGATCGGCGGGGCCGCCGAGGCGGCCAAGGCGCCGCTCCACGTCGAGGAGGCGCCGGAGAATCGGCCCCTCGGTCCCCGCGTCCGCCGTCGCGAGCTCGGCCAGCGCCCGCGCCTCCAGTGACACGAGGGCGCCCCGGTCCGACGGATCGAGCACCACGATGGCCTCTTCGAGGGCCCGCGCCGAGCGCGGTGAATCGGCCAGCTCATGCGCTTCCACCACGCGCAGTTGCGCCCGGAGCGCGGCGATGCGCTGCCCGGGCTCTTCGGCCAGCTCGGCGACGCGCGCGTGCGTGGCCGCCAGGTCGCTCCAGGCGCGCGTGGCCCGGTAGAGCTCTTCGAGGGAGAGGAGCGGCGCAAGGGACGTCGCGTCGAGGTCCCGCGCGGCCTCGAAGGCGGCGATGGCGCGCGCCGGTTGCCGGAGCCGATCGGCGAGCACGACCCCTTCTTCGAGGCGGAGCGCGGCCGCGCGGGCTTCGTCACCGGCCTCCGTGGCCTCGAGCGCTTCTTCGGCGAGGTCGAGGGCCACGGCTTCCCAGGACCCGCGCGCGGCACGAACGCGCCGAAGCGAGGTCCGCGCGGGCACGAGCTCGGGTGCCTCCGCGCGGGCTTCGGCGTAAGCCTGCTCGGCCGCTTCCAGGTCGCCGCTCCGGCTCTCGCGCACCTCGCCCAGCCGAAGCGCGGCACGGCCCCGTGCGCGCGGGTCGTCCCGGGCCGCGAGCTCGGCCTCGAGGGCGCGGGTCAACGCCTCGGCGTCGTCGCCTTCGGCGAGTCTTCGCGTGAGCGCTTGGAGCGCCGGGCCGTCTTCGGCGTCGAGCTCGAGGGCGCGCCAGAAATACGCGAGGCCTTCCTCCTCGCGACCGAGCCGGTCCGCGCAGAGCTGGCCCATGGTGTGAAGCAGCGTGAGCGTGCGCTCGCGACCCGGGTCGAGGGCGAGCTCCCGACCGCAGGTCTCGAGGAGGTCCTCCCAGCGCCCGGTGGCGTGGTAGAGGCGCCCAAGGCTCTCGAGCGCCGGGCGGTAGCTCGCGTCGCGTTCGAGGGCCCGGCGGTAGCGCTGCAGGGCGCCTTCCTTGTCCCTAAGGCGCATCTCGAGGATCTCCCCGGCGCGATGGAGCAGGGCCACGACCCGCGGGGTCTCTTCCACGCGCGCCACTTCGAGCTCGATGGCTTCGACGAGCTCCGGGTGGCGGCCCGCACGCTCGGCGGCGCGCTGCAGCGCGTGGATCGCCGAGAGGTTGCCCCGGTCGAGGTCCAGGATCCGCCGGTAGGCGTGCGTGGCCTGCGCGGGCTCCCCAAGCGCATCTTCGTAGAGTGCGCCGACCTTGAAGAGATGGCTGACGGCGACCGTGGCCTCGTCGGCCTCGTCCGCGGCACGCTCGTAGAGTTCGAGCAGCTCCCGGTGCCGCCCGGCCTCGCCGAAGAGCCGCGTGAGCGCCTTGAAGCTGGCGGCATGGCCGGGCAGGGCGCTGAGCGCCTTGGTGTGGTGCTCGATGGCGGCGTCCTTGTCGCCGAGCCGGGTCTCCTTCAGCTCGGCGATGCGCGCGTGCGCCGCCGCCCGCGTCGCCGGGTCGCCGGTGCGCGTCGCGGCCTGGAGCAACATGCGCGCGAGCTCCTCCCAGCTCTCCGTGGCCTCGTAGAGCGGCGTGAGCGCTTGCAGCGCCGGAGCGTCCGCGGGGTCTACGCCGAGCGCGGCCTCGTACCAGTGAATGGCGCGCTCCGGGCGATCGGTACGCTGCGCGTGCAGCTCGCCGATGCGCCGAAGGAGCGCGAGCCGTTCCCGGGGAGCCCGCACGGTCTGCACCAGGGCCTCGAGGGCGCTCGCGAGG
>JBCCAW010000539.1:0-4145 GCA_039814655.1 Myxococcota bacterium
ACCTCGACGGCTACCAGGGCTGGGAAGACGCCGTGGAGACCGCCCGTCGCCTCGGCGCCGTGCTCCTCGTGGCGACGCAGTCGAACCCGGCTCCGCTCGTGGGCCTCGGCGCTCGCCTTCGCGTCGTGCCGCTCGCCCATGAGGCCGACCGGCGCCGGGCTCACGCGGCGGCCGATGTCGCGCTCGTGACCCGCCGTGCACCGGGAGGGCTGCCCATCAAGCTCCTCGACGCGCTCAGCCGCGGGCTGCCCGTGGTGGCCCCGCGCCGGGCCCTCGCGGGGCTCCTGGCGCGCGGCGTACGGGTGACCGCCGACGACGACGCCGGGGCGCTGGCCCGGAGCGCCGCGGAGCTGCTCCGCTCCCCGGACGCACGGGCGCGCCTCGCCGAAGCGGGCCCGGCCTACGTCTCCGAAGCGCATGCGCCCGCGCGCTTCGTGCGCGCGTTCCGTACCTTCTTGCGAGGCGGCTAGCTCGCTCGGCTAGCGCCGTCGTCGTCGCCGGCGGGCGTCGTCGTCGGCCGGCGGATCGAGCAGCACGGGCACGCGCTCCGCATAGGTCGAGAGCACGACCATGGTCTCGGTGCCGTCGATGCCGTCGATGCGCCGGATCGCGCTGATGAGGTTCTCGAGGGCCCGCGTGTTCCGCACGCGCACCTTGAGCAGGAGCGTCATGCCGCCGGTGACGTGGTGGCATTCGAGGACCTGCGGGTGGTCGTCCACCCACTCCTCGAAGGACGTCAGCTTCCGCGGGTCGCTGATCTGCACCCCGATGAAGGCCGCGACATCGACGCCGACGCGCTGGGCGTCGATCTTGGCGTGGTAGCCCAGCACCACGCCGGCTTTCTCCATCTTCCGCACGCGCTCCATGACCGCCGGAGCGCTCAAGCCCACGCGCTCGCCCACCTTCTTGAGGGAGATCTTCGCGTCCGCCTGCAGCTCGTTCAGGAGCTGCGCGTCGATGGGGTCGAGCGGATAGCTCTCCGCGTGCGCTGTCGCCTCGTCGTCCCCGTCGTGAGCGTCGGTCATCGGCGTCGTCCCCCCGCGGCGCAACCGTCGGGTCCCTGGCGACAGCTATCCCCGGCTGGAGGCCCTGTCAACGAGAGGGTCCGGCGCGGCGACCTCCGGCAGACCGGTGAGGCTACAGATTCGCCCGGTCCCGCCGATTGTCCTTTCTCGCCGGCACATGGGGTGCGGGCGCATCGCCGGTCCCGCTTTGCGGGGCGGCCCCACGGGGGAACCGTGCCCACAACGATGCTGCGTAGCCGGACCGACCTGCGCGAGCGCAGAGTCGGCGGCCGTCCGATGGAAGGCGCCGCATGAGCGCCCGGCATCCGCTCCTCGGGGCCTTTCGGAGCTCCTGGCTCAGCACGCCCTTTCCCCTCGTCGTGGAACACCGCGCCGGCGGGGACCATCAGATGTGCAGCGCGCCGAGCCTCTGGATGGGCGCGCGGGAGAACGCTGGAGCCCTCCGGGACTTCGGTCTCGGCCCCGGCGACCGCGTGGCCGTGCTCCTGTCGCCGGGCGTGACCTACGTGCAGTGGCTCGTCGCCTGCCTGCGCGTCAGCGTCAGCTTCGTCCCCTGTCGCACGCTCACGGGCGTTCCGGCTCAGGCCGTCGTGCGTAGCTCCGGAGACCTCGCGGCGCTCCCGAGTCTCGACCGCGCGCGCGGCTCCACGGAGCGCCTTCTGCTCCGCACCGGAGAAGGCTGGGAGCCCATGAGCGCCGCCGCCGTCTCCGCCGCCGCCGACGGTCGCGACGCCGGGCCCTTGGCGCCGGGACAGCGCGTCTGGTCCGGGGGCAGCTGGCGCGACCGGCGAAGCGTGGCGCGCGAGCTCCTGCCCCTGCTCGCCGCCGGCTGCGAAGTGCACGTCGGCATCCGCGAAGACGTACCGCCGGCCCTGCCCGACGTCGCGCCATCCCTCGCCATCGGCGCGAGCGACCGAATCATGCGCTGGCTCGAGCGCTACCCGGAGGAGCTTCGAGACGCGCAGCTCGTGGCCCTCGAGTCCCTCGACCATCCCACCAGAGCCGCGGCGTGAGCCGGCTCGTGATCCGCCGGGCCACCGCCCGCAAGCACAGGAGAACACCATGAAGAGCGCCACCATCTGGGGACACGCCGACGCCAGCCAGGACGCCGCCGTCACGCCCCTGCCAGGTTCCGACCACGGCCGCGTCGACAGCACCTACGCCGACCTCGAAGAGGCGCTGAGCTGCTGCGTGGCGCAGCTCGAGGCCATGTACGCGCAGAAGCAGAACGACGAGAGCTTCGGTGCCCACCAGGACGGACTCCACGAGACCGTACAAAGCCTGGAAGCGCAGGTGGCGACGCACCTGGAAGAGCGCGAGAGCGAGCTCCGCGAGCTCGAGACCATCTACGACCGCGGCAACCGCCTCGAAGCCCGTGCCCGGAAGATGGTCGCGGCGCTCGCCGCCGCGATCGAAGACTGATGTTCGGCGTACGGGTTCTGATTAGCGGGGTCCGTGCGCGATGGGGACGGCGTGATCTGCGGCGTCCTACGTTGAATAAAACCCGCGAAGAGCGGACAGGCTACGTTGCTGAGATGCAGCAAGAGGGAGTGAACACCGTGGAACTGAACAACATGCTACGAATGCAGCAGCGATTCGACGAGATGGCCGACGTGCTCGACCTCGATCAAACGATCGCACAGCAGATGAACCGCTGGGTCCGCGACCAGCGCGGCGACCTGATTCGCCTGCTCGATACCATCGACGACCCGGAAGAGCGCAAGCACATCTACGCCGCGACCTGGGTACGATTGAAGAGCCAGTGGGTCGTCTACAACACGCAGATTGGCTACGAGATCGCAAAGACCGGCGAGGCCAAGGCGGACACGCTCGTCAAGGCGGCCACCGTCGCCATCTTCGTCGACGCCATCGAGCCCTTCGTGGAGCGCCACGAAGTCGAGCGTGTGACCGCCCACGTGGGCTCCTCGTGGCACGACGCCGCGTGAGGCGAGACTTCTGCACAGCAAGACTGAGTCACAACAGATTTCATAGAGGAAAGATTCATCATGTCGTTCGTTGATCCCCAGGTTATCTCCAGTCTCTCCAGCCTCGACCGCGGAAAGGCCGATGCCCTCCCGCACGGTGCGATCAAGGTGGATGATTCCGGCACCATCCAGCTCTACAATCGCTGGGAGTCTCAGCTTGCCGGCGTGCCGCCCGCGGCCGCTGAGGGCAAGAACTTCTTCACGCAGATCGCCCCCTGCACGAACAACCGCCTCGTCTTCGGCCGTTTCAAGGACAGCGTCGCGAGCGGCTCCCTCGATTTCGAGATCAAGTACACCTTCACCTACAAGATGAAGCCGACCAACGTGACGCTTCGTCTGGTCAAGGACCCCTCGACGAAGGCCAACTGGGTCTTCGTCAAGAACTGAGCGACCGCAAACTCAGTCGGCGTGGCGCTCTCTTTTGGGGGGCGCCGCGTTTGCAATTTGGGTCTCCGAAGCGTGCTTTGACGCAGCGTTGGGATCCGCCTTCCGGGGGGGTCCACGTCATCGCTCGGCGGCCGTATCTTCCGGCATGGACGATGGATCGGAGGAGCCGCTCTACTCGGAAGTGGCGCCACGCTACGAGGGGCATGCGGTGCTCGTCATCGATGACTCCAAGCTCCAGCGGCGCATCCTCGAGCGCATCCTCGGGGACCTTGGCTTCGGCCAGGTGCAGCTCGCCGCCACCGGCGAGGAGGCGCTCGACCGGGCCCAGGCGTCGGCCTTCGACGTGGTGCTCGTCGACTGGAACGTGCCCGGTATCGAGGGAGCGGCATTGCTCCGGGCGCTCCGGGAGGCGCAGCCCGGCGCCAAGTTCATCGTCGTGAGCGCCGAAACGGACCTCGGCGTGATGGAGGAGGCGCTGGCCTCCGGAGCCGACGAGTACCTGATGAAGCCCGCCGCCCCGGACCTCCTCCGGGCCAAGCTCGCCTTGCTCGACGATCGCTGAGCGCGGCCAGCGCGCCAGGCACGCTCTATTCGAGAGTGGCGGCGTAGGCCGCGACGCTCACGAGCGCGCCGAGCCCCGCGAGGCCCAGGTGATGAAGGGCGGGTGTAACAGATGAATGACAAGGCGACCAGCGGCTAGAGCGGTGCACAGGCCTGCGTCAGCCAAGCCAGAGTCTCGGGGCCAACC
>JBCCAW010000484.1:0-4730 GCA_039814655.1 Myxococcota bacterium
CCCCCCGGGCGCGGGCGCGGCCCCCGCGGGGGGCGGCGCGCGCTTCCGCTTCGCCGGGGGGGGGGGGCGGGGGGGGCGCGGTGGGGGGGGTTGGGGGGGCCCGCCCCCGGCTGTGGCCTGAAATCGTTGGGTTTTTGGCGCCGTTAGTTCGGTTTGTCGGGTCCGTCCCCTCGCGGGTAGCTTGGTGAGATGCGGGTGGTGCTCGGGGTGGGGAGCAATCTCGGGGACCGGGAGCGCATCCTCGGGGCCGCGGCGGCGCTGCTGGAGGGTGAGGAGGGCGTTGTCGTCGAGGCCGCCTCGCCGCTCTACGCCACACCGGCGCTGGTCGCGCCAGGGGCGCCGCCTGGGCCCGACTTCCTCAACGCGGCGCTTCGCGTGCGCACCACGCGGGGCCTTCACGGGCTCCTCGACGCGGCGCTTGCGGTCGAGGCCCGGCTCGGCCGGGTGCGCCACGCGCGCTGGGCGGCCCGGACCCTCGACGTCGATCTCCTCTGGGCCGCCGGCGGGCCCTTTCGCTCCGCGCGCCTCGTGGTGCCGCACCCCGCGCTCCTCGAGCGCGACTTCGCGCTCGCGCCGCTGCTCGACGTGCTCCCGCCGGACGTCGACCGCGGGCCCTTCCACCGAGCCTTGGCCGCCTGCGGAGGCGCCCCGCGCCGAGGCGGTGACGCCCGCTGGGCGCAAGGCGGGCCCGGGTCCGCCACCGCGCGGGTCCAGGCCCAGGATCGAGCGTCCCTCGACCGTCGCGCGGGCCAGGCCGGCGCCGAAGCCGTCGTCCTCGCCGAGGAGCCCTTCCTCGAGGCGGTCTTGCTCCGGCGCCTCGCCGGCTGAAGCGGCGCCGCCGCGCGGGCGTTGCGCCCGGCCCGCGGGTGCGACCGGCGTCCCGCGGCCGCGGAGGCCCCTTCGCTTTGGCGAACGCATCGCCGTTGAGACCCGGAGCGGGACCGCGATAAGGTAGAGCCGCGCGGTGAGGAGCCGCGGGACGCGGAGCATGGCGGACACCGACACACGACGAGATCGACGCGCACCGGTGTCCCTCAAGGTCCGCTTCAAGAGCGCCACCGTGGCCGACTTCATGGAGCGCTACAGCCGCGACGTCGCCCGCGGCGGCGTCTTCATCAAGGCCAAGGAGCCCATGCCCATCGGCACGCTCCTGAAGTTCGAGCTGGTGCTCGCGGATACGAGCCGGCTCATTCACGGCGTCGGCCGCGTGGTCTGGAACCGATCCCAGGTCGAGGCCGCCGGCGCCGGCCTGCCGGCCGGCATGGGCATCAAGTTCATCAAGATGGACGCCGAGTCCCGTGCCTTCGTCCAGCGCATCGTCGACGAACGCGGCGATGAGCCCGGGACCTTCGACGCGGGCAAGGACGGCCCGGCGCTCGGTGCCACGGCCGAGAGCTTCTTCCCCGACGCCGCGCCGGCGAAGCTCCCGAAGCCCGAAGACCGCACCTCCGTGCGTCACGCGAGCGAGTTTCTAGCCGAGGCCCTCGCCGGTGCGGGAGCCGCCGCGGGCGAGGCCCAGGCCGCGGCGGTGAAAGCGCGTCGCCGCACCGAGGAGCTCCGCCGGGAGCGCGAGGCGGCCGTACGCGAGGGCACGGCACGCGATGCCACCGCACGCGAGGGAACCGTTCGCGCGGAGCTTCCGGGCATCGACCCCTTCTCCGACGCGGGGAGTGCGTCACCGGCCTCCGCGTCGCCGCGGGACCCTTTCGCCGACGCCCTCGCCGGCGCCCCGGACCCGAGCGATCCCTTCGCCGAGCCGACCGCCGACGAGTTCGACCCCTTCTCCGGCCAGGCGCGGGCATCGGAGCTGGCCGACGAGGCGCTGGCGGGTGCCGCCAGCGACCCGCTCGGCGCCGCCGCGCCGCGCCTCGCCCCACCGAGCGCGCTTCCCGCGGGGTCTCTCCCGCCCTCGCCCCTCGACGCGGGCCCGGCGATTCCCGTCACGCGCGCGTCGAGCATTCCGCCCCCGCTTCCTTCCTCAGCGCCGGCCACCACGCCGCCCCTGTCCACCACGCCGCCCCTGTCCACCACGCCCCCCGCCCCCGCCGCGGCGAGCGGTGTGCCGCGCCCGGCGCTCATCGGCGCGGGCCTTCTGGTGCTCGTCCTCATCGGCGCCGCGGTCGCGTACGCCGTGTTCGGCGGCGACCCCGCGCCGGATCGCATCACCGCGCCTGGCACCGCGCCCATCGCGGAGACCGCGCCGGAGCCCGCGCCGGAGCCGGAGCCCGCGCCGGAACCGGAGCCCGCGCCGGAACCGGAGCCCACCACCGTGCTTCGCGTCGTCTCGACCCCGCCGGCGGAGATTCTCATCGACGGTGCATCCCGGGGCACCAGCCCCCTCGAGCTCGAGCTCACCGTCGGCGCACGCGTTCGCGTGGAGGCCCAGCTCGGCGACGAGGGCCGGAGCCGTCAGGTCGAGGTCGCCGAGGAGATGGCGCCGCTCCGCTTCCGCTTCGGCCCGAAGCCCTACCTGCTCACGGTCGAGACCGTGCCGTCCGGTGCCCGCCTCGTCTCGGACCATGGCGAGTCCCCGTCCTCGCCGGCCACCTTCGAGATCGTCCAGCCCGACGGCCCCATCGCGGTCACGGCGCTCCTCGCCGGCTACCGCGCCACGCGTCGCACTGCGCCTCGCTTCCAGTTCGAAGAGGACGAGGAGGCCTTCCGCAAGACCCTCGTCATCCGCCTGGTCCGGGCCCGCAGCACGCCCGCGCCCCGCATGCAGGCCGCGCCGGCGGAGGAGCCGAGCCCCGTTCCGGCCCCGGCCCCGGCCCCGGAAACTCAGTAGCCGCGCGCCGGGCGGTGCGCCGGGCGCATGCTCCCGGGCGGTTTCTTCCGTGGCTTGAGCAGCTCGATGAGCACCAGCCCGGCCACGAAGCCGCCGATGTGCGCGAAGAAGGCGACGCCGCCCGTCGCCATGGAGCCGAGGCTCGACACGCCCTGAACGAGCTGGAGGCCAAACCAGAGCACGATGAAGACGAAGGCCGGCACCTCCATGAAGTGCAGCAGGATGAAGATGGGCACGAGCGTGAGCACGCGCGCCTTCGGGAAAAGGCGCACGTAGCCGGCGAGCACTCCGCTGATGGCCCCGCTCGCGCCGACCATGGGCACCGTCGAGGTCGGGTCCACGGCGATCTGCGCCACCACCGCGACCAGCCCGGAGAGCACGTAGAAGACGACGAAGCGCCCGCGCCCGAGGGCGTCTTCCACGTTGTCGCCGAAGACGTGGAGAAACCACATGTTGCCGGCGATGTGCATGACCCCGCCGTGAAGAAACATGCTCGTCAGCGGCGTCACCAGCGCACCGGCGGCCCCGAGCGCGCTCCGGGCGACGGTAAAGTCGCCGCCCGTGAGCACGCTCGGCACGACCCCGAAGCGCTCCACGAACATCTGCGCTCCCGCGTCCCCGAGCGTGAGCTGATAGACGAACACCGCGAGGTTCACGGCGATGAGTGTCCAGGTCCAGATGGGCCTGCGGCGCGTCGGGATTCTGTCGCGAAGGGGGATCACGGTCTCACCAACCGGTCGTGCGAGGGGCTCATTCGCTACCGAGCGCGGCCAAGGCGCGAAGGCTTGCGAAGGCTCCCGGCGCGGCCTTCAGCTCCAGGACGAGAGCCTGGCGCCGGGGCGCGTGCCGGAGCGTGGCCCGCATCGGCCGGGCACGACCCGGCGCCCGCGCCGAAGCCCCAAGCGCGCCCATCAGCCCCAGCGTCGCCGGCACCCGTTGCGCCTCGAGGTAGGCGTGCGCCAGCCCCTCCGGCGCGTCCGCGAGCACGCGAGCTGCCGCCGGCACCTCCTGGAGCGGCGTCCCCTCGGCCGGAGCCCGGTGCAGGACGAGCCCGGCGCCCGGCGCGACCCGCGTGACGCCGTGACAGGGCGCGTCGCCGGGCCGGGCCCGGGGGCAGCCGAGCAGCGCACCGAGGAGCCTGGCTCCGTAGCCGGTCTCCACGAAAGCATCGAGGGCCTCGGCCGTCGGCGCCGGGTCGAGGCGCAGCCAGGGGCTCGCGCCGAGGGCCAGGCGCCAGGGCCCCGGGGGCATGCTCTCCGCGAGCGCCTGCGCCCCGTCGCCGGGCAGCCGCGCCCCCGCGACGCGCGCGAGCACATCCGCGAGGCGCCCGGGCCCCTGAAAGGCAAAGGCCGTGTCCGCGGGGAGCGCTGCGAGCTCTGGGGCCACCGTGGAGCGCGCCGCGATGGCCCGCGCCAGCGGACTCCCCGGGGCGTAGGCCAGGCGCACCTCGAGCTCCACGCCGGCCGGGCCCCCGGAGAGCGTGGCCCGCACCCCGCGCACGTCCGGGAGCCAGCCGAGCAGCGCCCGCGCGCCCTCTTCGGCCGCGTCGACCAGCGCTTCCGGGTCGCCGAGCGCGGGCGCCGCGTCCCGGGCTGCCCGCTCCCGGGCGATGCTCCGTCGTGCCTCGACCACGGTCGCGTCGAGCTCTGCCTCCAGCCGCGGGAGCGCGACGGCTGCGGCCATTCGCTCCGGAACTTCGAGGCGCAGCGCCTCGCCCGCGTCCGCCAGAACGGAGGCGTCGAGCCAGCCCACCGCCTCCCGGAGGTCTTCCGGCGCCCGGGCGAGCGCCACGCGCCCGCCCTCTCCGGGCAGCGCGGGGATCCACCACGCCGACCAGGGTCGCAGCTCCGCCGCGACGAGGCGCGCGCGCGGGCCGCCGTCGTCATCGAGGCGCCAGCCTTCGGGCAGGCGCTCAACGCGGGCGACGGCCTGCGTGGGTCCGCGG
>JBCCAW010000631.1:0-3363 GCA_039814655.1 Myxococcota bacterium
TACGACCCGGCGAACTTCACCTTCCCTGGCGGCTGCCACATCACCGAGGTCGAAATCGACCCGGAGACCGGCGTGGTCAAGGTGGTCGACGTGGCCGCGGCCGATGACATCGGCACGGTCATCAACCCGATGATCGTCGACGGCCAGGTGCACGGCGGCCTCGTGCAGGGCATCGGCCAGGCGCTCTACGAGGAGGCCGTCTACGACGACGACGGTCAGCTCAAGAGCGGCACCTACATGAACTACACGATGCCGCGCGCCGCGGACTTCCCCATGTTCAAGGTCGGCTTCCACGTCACCCCGTGCACGCACAACCCGCTCGGGTCCAAGGGCGTGGGCGAGGTCGGATCCATCGGCGTTCCGCCCTCGGTGATCAACGCCGTGCTCGACGCGCTGAAGCCGGCGGGCGTCACCGACATCAGCATGCCTGCGACCTCGCAGAAGGTCTGGCGGGCCCTTCAGGACGCCAAGAGCGCGCAGGCCGCGGAGTGAGCGCGCCGCGCAAGAGAACCGGAAGCGACCGAGGAGAGTGAACGTGCAGAATTTCGCGTACCACAACCCGGGCTCGGTGGCGGACGCCGTCGCCGCGCTCAAGGGTGCCGACGATGGAAAGTTCCTCGCCGGCGGCCAGAGCTTCGTCCCCGTGCTTCGCCTCGGCCTCGCCGAGCCGAGCGACGTCATCAACCTGAAGGGCCTCGCGGACCTCCAGGGCATCACCGACGGTGGCGACCATGTCGCCATCGGCGCGCTGGCGACTCACGCCGAGGTCGAGACCTCGAGCGTCGTGCGCGCCGCGCTTCCCGGCCTCGCGACCATGGCGGGCCACATCGGCGACCCGCAGGTGCGCAACCGCGGCACGCTGGGCGGTTCCGTGGCCCACGCGGACCCGGCGGCGGACTACCCGGCAGCGCTCATCGCGCTGAAGGCGACGGTGGTGACGGACCGCCGTGAAATCGCCGCTGACGACTTCTTTCGCGGTCTCTTCGAGACGGCGCTGGAAGAGGACGAGGTCATCACCCAGGTGAAGTTCCCGAAGGCCGACAAGGCCGCGTACGGGAAGTTCGCTTCGACGGCTTCGAAGTACGCGCTCGTGGGCGTCTTCGTCGCCAAGCACGGCAGCGAGGTGCGCGTCGCCGTGACCGGCGCCAGCGCCCGCTACTTCCGCGTCGCGGCCATGGAGCAGGCCCTCGCCGCCAAATGGAGCCCGGACGCCGTCGACGGCATCATCGTGCCCGAGGACGACCTTCAGAGCGACATGGAAGCCGACTCGGCCTACCGCGCCCACCTGGTGAGCGTGATGGCCAAGCGCGCCGTGGGCTCCGCCGGCTGAGCCCTCGGCCCACCACCTCCAAAGAGCCCGTTTCCCGGCAGGGGAGCGGGCTCTTTGCTTTGCCGAGACCGACGCGAACGGCGCACGGACACGCGCGCATCGACGCCGCGCTCATCGGCGCCAGACGAGCCTCGGTCGCAGCGGCAGAAGCGTGCGGTGGACCCAGCATCCCCGGAGGAGCCCGACCTGGTAGGCGAGCATATCGAGCAGGTGGAGGGCGAGAAACGCCGGCAGCCACGGCCCGCCCCGGGCGCGGGTCCTGCCGTCCACGACCGCCGCGTAGAAGGTCAGCGCGAGCGCGGGCGCACGCAGCCACGGCAGCCACGCCGCCGCGAGCAAAAGCCAGCCCGAGTCGTAGCGCGTGGCCGATGCGCTGAGGTGGTAGAGGCTCGAGTGCAGCGCGCGCATCCGCGACGCTAGGAGCGCGGGCCAACCGAGTTCCCGGCGCAGGCAGCGGAGCCGTCGCCGGTCGGCCGCGAGGGCGTGGAGGGCGGCGGCGCCGAAGGCGAGCGCCAGCCCCGGAGTGGGCCAGGCCAGCCATGCGAGCAGCAGCAGCGCCTGCACCGGCAGGTTGAGCTCACGCCGCGCCCCGGGATGGCGCTCCTGCAGCGCACCCTCGCTGCTCGCATAGTCGGCGCGCCGGGCGAGCCAGGCACCGAGGCGCGTGCGCGGCGCATGGGCGACGCGGGCGCGGGGCTCGTAGAGCACGCGCCCCCCGGAGTCGCCGACGCGCCAGACGAGGTCCACGTCCTCCCCGAGCCGGAGCGTCTCGTCGAAGCCACCGAGGCGGCGAAGGCGCGAGCGGCGCGCGGCGAGGTTGCAGCTCGGCAGGTACGCGACGCGCCGACCGAGGCCCACCTCACCGCCCTCCGGCCCCATGTCGAGCGGCGAACGTACGGCCTCGTAGCGCGTGAGGAGCCCGGGCCCCGTCGGCGAGCACGCCCGCCCTCCGACCACGTCCACCTGGGCTTCGTCGAAGCGTCCAAGCAGCATGCCGAGCCACTCCGGGTCCGGCACGCAGTCGTTGTCGAGAAAGGCCAGGTGCTCGGTCCGGGCCGCGTCGAGACCGCGATTCCGCGCCCGGGCCGGGCCTCCGTTGCGTTCCAAGCGCAGCACGCGGACCCGCGGCAGCTCCGCGAGGGCCGGCGCGAGCGGCGGGTCGCTGGCGTCGTCGACCACGAGAACCTCCTCGGGGAGGACGCGGCCCGCCAGCACGGCGCGCACGCAGGCCCGCGTCGCGTCGGGCCGGCCGTAGGCGGGAATGACCACGGTCACCGGCGGACGAGAGCCACCGGCGCGCGGCGTGACGCGCACCAGGTCCCGGGCCACGAGGCCGTGCACGAAAGGAGCGACCGTCGCGATGGAGAGCTGCGCTTCGCGCGCCAGCTCGACGAGCGTTCGCGGCTCCGCGAGCGCCCGGGCCACGCGCGCCGCCACGGCGCTGAGGGGCTGGGCGAAGAGCGGCGCGCGCGCGAAGAGCACCTCGTCGCCGCTCTCGGAGGTCGTCAGCGAGAGCCCGGCTTGCCGCACGTAGCGCCGCGGCGGCTCCTGCCGGTAGACCGCGAGCCCCGGGCGCACGTCCTCCAGCACCGGGTCGAGGCGCGTCCCGAGACCATGGAGGAGCCCGAGCGACACGTTGCCGGCGAGGGCGAGATGCGCGTGCGGACGGAGCGCCGACGCGCTCGCCAGCACCGCCTTCGCCGGAACGTCGGGACCGGCGACGACGAGGTCCGCGTTTGCCTCGGAGCCCGCACCGACCACCACCGTCAGCGTCGCGCGATCGCGCGCGGCGAGCTGCTCGGCCGCCGCCGGAAGATCCACGCCGGCGGTCCCTCGTGGCTCGCCCATTCTCGAAGCTAGTGTACGCGCATCGCCGCGCCGGGTCACGGGGCCGCGGGGCCATGCACGGCGTCGCGGATGGCTTCCGCCGCCTCGAGCATGCCGAGCCCCGGGTCGCTCAGGAGATCGGCCTCCACCTCGACGACGCGCCCCTCGGCGCATGCCGTGAGCGCCTCGAGGCCCGAGAGCGCGCA
>JBCCAW010000389.1:0-5673 GCA_039814655.1 Myxococcota bacterium
CCACGGCCCCGCCACGCACCCCCACCCGCGCCGGGCGACGCAGCGTGCCTGCGAGGAGCCCGGCGTGCAGGGTCCGCCGCCAGGTCGTCTCGAAGAGCGTCCGGTCCGGGTAGGAGGCCCGGAAGGTCTTCCGGACCACGGCGTGCCCGCGCCAGTTTCGCTCGCCAGCGACGTGCGCGAGCACCTCGAGGGCCGAGCGTGAGCCCCAGAGCGGCCGGATGAGCGGCTGCTGGATGCTGAAGATGCCGTCCGCGGCCCGGAGGTCACCCCAGGTCTCGAGCTCGTGGCTCTCGGGCACGTGAAGCGTGGCCGCCGCGCTGGTCTCGTTCCGGTGCGAGGCGAGGTGGATGGAGGTCACGCCCTCGCGGCCCAGGAGCGCCGCGACGTCGACGTCCGCCGGCGCGTCGTAGACTGGGTTGCCACCGAGGACGAGCACGGTCTTCGCGCTCTCCGCCCGTTCGGCGAAGCTTCGCATGCCCTCGAGGGGCTCCTGACGCGCCAGGTCCGTGGGGGGGAAGAAGGCCACGGTCCGCCCGAGGTTGCCGAGCGCGTCGTTGATGGTCGCGGCCAGCGCATGCACGGCTGCCGGCTGCCGGGGTCCGGCGATGACGACGGACTTGCCGCGGTTGGCGAGCAGGTCGTCGGCGACGGCGCCGAGCCAGTCCGTGGGGAAGGCCGCGGTGTCCGCGCCGCTGAGCGCGCCGGCGACGGGCCCGAGCGAGAGTCCCTTGTCGGCCAGGGTCTTGGCGAGCGCGCGCAGGTAGCTGCCGACGCGCGCAGCCTTCACCCGGAGGCGATGGTCGGCCATCGCGCCGGTCACCGAGTACGTGGCCTCCACGGCGTAGAGCCGGTTCATGCGCTGCCGGTCCGGGCTGGTCAGCGCGCGACGCGGCGCGAAGCTGCGGGCGTTGCGAACGGAGCCAGGCTCGTTGCCCAGAAAATCGCTGTCCAAGGCGACCACGACCTCGGCCGGGGCCAGGTCGAAGAGCGGGTAGAGCTTCTCGCCAAAGGCGATCTTCGCGCCGGCCGCGAAGTTGCCGTCGGGGACGCTCGTCCACTCGTGGAAGCTCGCCTCCGGGAAGCGGGCCTCGAAGGCGTCGCGGATGCGGATGAAGGAAGGAGAGGAGGTCGGCGCCGAGAGGACGACGAGGCCGGCTCCGCGGTCCGCGGTGTGCTGCTCGACGAGCGCCGCGAGCGCGGCGTCCACGTCCTCCCAGCTCTTCGAGACGAAGTCGTCCCCGTCGAAGGCCGCCGGGCCGTGGCTCCGGTCCGGGTCGTAAAGGTCCCAGAGCTGCGCCTGAGCACGGAGGTCGGTCCGGCCCATGCTGCTGGTGTGCTGCGGGTTGCCCTCGATCTTCGTGGGCCGCCCCTCGTTGCTCGTGACGAGCAGACCGAGGGCGTCGTTACCGCGGGCCGTGACCGTCGCGAAGTGCTGCGGAATGCCCGGAATGGTGTACTCGGGCCCCTTCGAGAAGGGCAGGATGTTCGACTCCGGGCGGCGGATGCAGCCCTGGAGCGCGAGCGCCGCGCCCGCCGCGCTGCTCGCCTGGAGGAAGCCGCGACGGCTGACCCGGGGCTGCTTGGCGATGATGTCCACGGACACGTCCGCGGGCTCGGCCTTCGCCTTCTTGAGCAGGCCGCCGGCGTTGACCAGCGGCAGGCCCTTGGCAAAGCCGCCGGGGAGCTCGGCCTCGGCGGCCTTGCGGAGCGCCTGGGTCTGTCCGGAGGCCGCGGCCTCCTTCTCCTCGAGGCTGCGCCACATCACCTGGCCGGAGCGAGTGTCGAAGCGGTCGGACGCGATCGCGTAGGGCTTACGGCGGCTCATCGGTGGCACCCGTTGCAGTGCTCAGGCGGGTTGACGGCGCGGGCGTGGTCTTCCTCGTGGGACATCCACTCCTCATCCGGCTCCCAGGCCATGTTGGTGATTTCCTCGACCGGGCGGAGGTTGGGACCGGGGTTCCGGTGGCACTCGAGGCACCAGCCCATGGCGATGGGCTCAGCGATGGCCACGACCTCCATCTGGTCGATGCGGCCGTGGCAGCTCGTGCAGCCGATGGCCACGCGCACCTCGGTGCCGTCCTCGTAGACGGACTTGGCGCCGTAGAGGTGCGCGGAGTGGTTGAAGTAGCTGTGGTCCGGGAGCTGGTGGATGCGGACCCACGCGATGGGCTCGCCGGTCGCCCAGCTCTCTCGCACTGGCGCCAGTCGCGCCGACTCCGGATGCACGACCGCGTGACAGCCCATGCAGGTCTGCGTCGGCGGGACCATCGAATACGCCGACTCCTCCACGTTCGCGTGGCAGTAGCGGCAGTCGATGCCCAGCTCGCCGGCGTGGAGGCGGTGGCTGTAGGGGACCGGCTGCTCCGGCGCGTAGCCGACCTGCAGGTTCGACGGGCCGAAGTAGTACCAAAAGACGAACGTGATCACCCCGCCGGCGGTGAACGCGGCGACCGCGAGCACCAGCGGGAGGTAGTTCAACTGACGGGGGAAAATCTGCATCGTGTCGTTCGCTTGACGATCGAAGAGCGGGCCGGGGGCAGCGGCCGTTTAGAGGAAGCGGCCAGGCCGCACAAGTAGTCAGTCGCTGGCCAGTAGAGTGGCCACCTCAGCCCGGTGGTTCGGGCAGTTGCGAGCGATGAGCGTGATCCGGGCCCCCTCTGGGCCGAGGTTCTCGTACCGCCGGACGGAGCCGGCGGAGACTATCAGAGGTGTGGCCGCCACGGGGGAAGCGGCGGTCACGTATGCGCGTACGGCGACGAGGACCCCTTCATGTAGCTCGAAGGTCGCGCGCCGCGCCTCGCTCCGGGAGTCTGGGGTCGCTTGGGGGGTCCAGTCCATGCGTACGAGCCCGTCGTCTCCGAGGGCCGTTTCCCAGCGGCCGGCGCCCTGCGCCAGCGCCACGGCGTCTCGAAGCGCCGAGGCGGTCATGCCGAGGCGGACCCCCAGTAGCTCGTCCGGGCGCCCGGCCTCCGGCGCGAGGGCGCGCGGCGCCCAAAGTCGCTGCGCGGCGAGCCCCGTCGGCACGACGAGGGCGAGGACAGCGAACCCTGCCCAGAGGCTCTTGGAAGTCGGGGACACCACGCGCACGGTTTGCGCGCCGCACTAGGTCCGGGCGGAAGGGCTGTCAAGCTCCATGGACACGGCAAAGCGCGGGAAAATCCGCAGCTTTCACGGCGTCGTGAAGGAAGCGCGCCGTCCACTGCGCACGAAGGCGAGCGGTGTCCTAGGATTCGCCGGTGAGCGGCGGAGCGAGCTCCCCTCCCGAGGGGCGCCTCGGAGACTTCCTCGTCCTCGATCGGATCGCGGTCGGGGGCATGGCCGAGGTGTTCCGCGGACGACGGGCCGACGATCCCGAGAGCCCGGTGGTCGTGCTGAAGCGTCTGCTGCCGCACGTGGCCGAAGAAGAGAGCGGGCTCGCCATGTTCGCCGAGGAGGCCCGGCTCGGGGCCTACGTCCAGCATCCGAACGTCGTGCGTCTTCTCGAATCGGGGCTTCACCGCGATCCGCCCTTTTTGGCCCTCGAGCACGTGCCGGGATGCGATCTCCTCCGGCTCATGCGCTGGCTCCGGCGGGAGGGTCGCACGCTCGGCGTCTCCCTTGCCCTGCACGTGGCCGACGCGCTGCTTTGCGGACTCGAGGCGGTGCACTCGGCCCACGACGATGCGGGGCGAGCGCTTCGCATCGTACACCGGGACGTGAGTCCCTCGAACGTGCTCCTCTCCGTCGACGGTGCCGTGAAGCTGGGCGACTTCGGCATCGCCAAGGCCAAGCTCCGCGGAGGCCTCCCGCGGCACAGCGGCGGGGCCAAAGGCAAGCTCGGGTATCTCGCGCCGGAGCAGGTCACGGGCGAGCGCTACGACCAGCGCGCGGACGTCTTCGCGGCGGCGGTCATCCTGGCGGAGCTGCTCCTCGGAGCGCCGCTCTTCGCCGGGGGCAGCGAGCTGGCCATCCTCCTGGCCATCCGCGACGCCAACGTGCAGCCCTTCACGGAGCTCGCCCTCGAGGCCCCGCTCAAGGAGCGCATCCTGGCGGCCCTCTCCAAGGACGCGGCGCGCCGCCCGGCGTCGGCCGGAGCCTTCCGCGCCACGCTCGCGCCCTTCTGCCGAGAGCCGGCGTCGGCGCTGCACATGGAGCTCGCTGGCCTCGTGCAAACGGCCAGCGGCGCCGAGCGGGCGCCTTCGTCGCTCCCGGCGCCCACGCCCGCGGGGCGCAATGACGACGAGCTCCGGCGCTTCCGCGCCACGACGCAGAAGGTGCCGGCCCAGCGCTACGTCGTGGAGACCTCGGACGGGCGCCAGCTCGGGCCCTGGACCTTCGCGCAGCTCGTCGAGCAGCTGACGACGGGAGCGCTGGGCCTCGAGGACCAGATCGCCCTCGAAGGCACGGCCGCGGTGCCGCTCCGGCAACAGCCCGAGCTCGTCCGGCATCTGCCACTCAGCACCATGACGCCGCTCACGTCCGAGTCCATGGCGGCCGCGGAGCCGGACATTCGCCGGAGCCTGGCGAAGGGAGGCTTCGTGCGCGCGCTGGCAGAGACTGCGCTCGGTCGGCGCACCGGGCTCTGGCTCTGCCAGCACGGCGGCGTCCGCAAGGAGGTCTACGTGCACGACGGCCAGCCGGAGTACGTGGCCTCGAACCTCGCCGGCGAGATGCTCGGTGAGTACCTCTGCAGCCGCGGGGTGATTCGCCGTGGTGAGCTGGACATGGCGCTGGCCGTGCTCCCGCGCTTCGACGGAAGGCTCGGCGAGACGCTCTCGGCGCTTGGCCTTGTGGAGCCCGTCACGCTCGTGCGGCACATCGAAGAGCAGGTGCGCGAGAAGCTCCTCGACATCTTCCTCTGGCACGCCGGGACCGCCGAGTTCTACGACGGCGTGGAGGCGCCCACGAACCGCTTCGCTCTCGACCTGGACGCCTGGGCGATGCTCGACGAGGGCATCGCGCGGCGCCTGGCCGAGGGGCGGGAAGAAGAGCGGCTCCGCCCGCGCATGCTCGCCACGCTCGAGCGCGTGCCGCAGCTTCCGCAAGCCGTGCAGCAAGGCGCGATACCCAAGGACCTCACGGCACTGCTCGAGGCGCTCCGGACCCCGCGCCCCTTCCAGGCCGTAGGCCAGGTCTTCTCGCCGCCGCGCGACGGCACGCGCGGCTACCGGCTCGTGCTCCTCGCCTTGGCCCTCGAGCTGGTCCGCTGGGTGGAGACGTAACGCACGCGCCGTTGACGCTGCGCGCCTCGCGGGATAGCCCGCGCGTGCTCATGAGCGAGGGACCCCGCCGCCGACCAGACCACGCGCCGCTCCCGCTCGCGCCCCCCGCGGGCATGCGGGACGTGCTCCCGGAAGAAGCCGCCGAGCGGGCGGCGCTCGCGGCCGCGGTGCTCGGGACCTTCGCGCGCTACGGCTACCGGCGCGTCATCACACCGGCCTTCGAATACGCCGAGGTGCTCGAGCGAGGCCTCGCCACCGTGGGCCGTCGGGACCTGCTCCGCTTCGTCGAACCGGAGAGCGGCGAGGTCGCGCTGCTCCGGCCCGACATCACGCCGCAGATCGCCCGCATCGTCGCGACGCGCCTCGGCGACCGGCCCGGGCCCTGGCGCCTCGCGTACCAGGGCACGGTGCTGCGCCGGACCCGGGGCCGAGCCCGACTCGATCAAGACTGTTCCTTTTGTTTCAGTGGAGC
>JBCCAW010000184.1:0-9778 GCA_039814655.1 Myxococcota bacterium
CTGGCCTCGGCGGCGGAGCGCGCGCCGGACGAGGCGCAGCTCCAGCTCGCGCTGGCGCTTTGGGCCCGGCGCGCCGGGCAGCCGCAGCGGGCGCTGGCGGCCCTCGAGGCCTTCGTGGCGCTGGGCCCGGACCCGGCGGCGAAGGCGTGGGCCGAGGCGGTGCGTCCGCGCTTCGCCGCGCGCGCGGCCTTCGCCGAACGCGCCCGCGAGGACACGCGCTCGGGCATCGTGCTCCGCCATCGCCTCGACCCGGGCCCGGCGCGGCTCCTGCACCTGGGCGTGCTTACGGCGCTGGACGAAGCGGCCGCGCTCCTCGGCACGGCGCGGCGGCCGTCGCTCGTCGCCGTGGTCTACGATTCGGCCCGGGCCTTCGCCCAAGCCGTGTGCGCGCCCTCCTGGAGCGGCGCGCTCTTCGACGGCGTGCTCCACTTTCCTCCGCGGGCGGCGGGCGCGCCGGCCACCGTGCGCCACGAAGCGGCCCACGCGCAGCTCGCCTTCGCCGCGCCGCGGGCCCCCGTGTGGCTGCACGAAGGCTTCGCGCAGCGCCTCGAGGGCGAGCGCCGACGAAACGCCGCCCGCGACGCCTCCTTCGCCCTCATGCGGCGCGAGCGTACCTACGTGCCCTTCCCTTCCCTCGAGGGGAGCTTTCTCGTCATCGATGACGCGGCGGCGGCGCGCCTCGCCTACCACCAGAGCGCGGCCATGGTCATGGCCCTCGAAGCACGCGACCCGAGGGCGCTCGCGCTCGGGGCCGCGCATCTGCGCGAGGGCGGCGACCCGCGCGAGGTGCTCGCCGCCATGGGCGGCCTCGACGGCGACGCGCTGCTCGCGCACCTGGACGCCTGGGAGGGGCGGTGACGCCTCTGGTCGGCATCGACGGCTGCCGCGGCGGGTGGCTCGCCGCCCTCGGCCAGCTTCGTCGCGGGCGCGTGGTGGTGGAGGGCGCCGCCAAATGCGCCACGCTGGAAGGAGCGCTCGCGTCGGTGCTGGAGCCCGGCGAGCCCCGGGGCTTCGCGGCCCTCGACATGCCCGTGGGTCTCCCGGCGCGGGCCGAGCCCGGCGGCCGCGCCTGCGACCGCGCCGCGCGCCAGCAGCTTGGCAAGCGAAAGAGCAGCGTCTTTTCGTGTCCGGTGCGCGGCGTGCTCGGCGCGGCCGACTACCCCGAGGCGCTGGCGCTCCAGCGCGCGAGCTCGCCGCATGGCCTGGGTCTCGCGAAGCAATCGTGGTTTCTCGTGCCGAAGATTCGCGAGGTCGATGCGTGGATCACGCCGGCCCGGCAGGAGCACGTGAAAGAGGTGCACCCCGAGCTCGCCTTCGCCACGCTCACCGGCGCGCCCATGGAAGACCGAAAGGCGAGCTTCCTCGGCGGCCTCGCTCGGCTGCGCGCGCTCGAGAAGGCCGGCGTGCCCCCGCGCCCGGAGGACCTGGCCCTCGAACGGGACCCGGAGGTCGCCGCCGACGACATCCTCGACGCCTTCGCGCTGCTCTGGGTCGCCGGGCGCCTGGCCCGCGGCGAAGCCGGCCCCGTGGGCGGCCACGACGAGACCGACGCGCGCGGCCTCGCCATGTCCATCTGGGTGTGAGCGCCATCTTGGACTCACCGGTATAGGCCGCTAGCCTGCGCTCATGGGGCGGAGCAGGTGGTGCGGGCTCATGCTGAGCGTGGCGCTTGGCGCGTGCGGAACGACGGTCGTGGAGGGCGGCATCGAGCCGGCGGCGACGGCGTCGGAAGGCACCCGGCTTACGCCGCTCGCGTGGGTGCCCGAAGACGGCACGACGGTCGTCGCGGCGGGGCAGTTCCACGACTCCGACTTCGACCACCCGTGCGTGATGTCGCTGGACGAGGCGGGCACCCGTCGCTGCTTCCCGTTTGACTCCGGCCGCTTCTTTCCACGCGACCTGTTTACCGGAGACGAGTGCGACGAGCAGGCCATTCCCGCGACCGCATGCAGCGAACGCCCGGCCTTCCTTCGCGAGCTGCTCTCCCGCGACGACGGCACGCTCTTCGAACGGGCCTATCGCGAGACGACGCGTGCGCTCAACGCAGGCGCCTCCTTCTTCACCCGCGCTGCCACGCCGCGACTCGCGACCGAGTGCGTCGCCTACGACGGCGAACTGTCAACCTTCCTCGCGCCGGGCCGGCAGCTCGTGGCCGCCGAACGCATCCCCGATTTTGAGCTGGCCGCCGTCGAGAGCGTCGAGGTGCGGCCGCTCGGCGGGGGGCTGGAAGAGCGAGAGGAACGGCTGGAAGACGGGAGCCGCACCCGGGTGCGCGCGCCGGAGACGCCGTGCAGCGTCTACGCGACCCTCAACGACGGCCTCCGTTGCGTGCCCGCCGCGGATCTAGCGCCTCGGTCTCGTAGCCTCTTCACGGACCCTTCCTGCACGGAGCGTGCTTGGCCCGTGCCTCTGCTGGGTAGCGAAGACCTGCTCGTCCTCACCAGCAACGATGCCCGGCCGCCGGTGGTCGAGACCGCGAGGCGCGTAACGGGCGAGCCCCGGCTGCTCTCCGTGTTTCGCCGGAACGAAAGCGGCGATTGCGAACCCGAGGGCGAAGAGGTCGTCGCGTCCGTGTCGAACCCCATCCCGCTGGAGAGCTTCCCGGCGCTGACGCGCGAGCCCCGCGGGCGAGGCCGACTGCGGCCGCTCGCCTACGTCGATGAGGAAGGGCGGGAGTGGCCGGTGTTCGACCGCGGGTTGGACCCATTCCGTTCGCTCACCTCCCGCTTCAACCCCGTCTTTCGCGACAGGGCGCTCGACATCGACTGCGGCGCCGCTCGGAGCGTGAACGGAGAGCGGTGTTTTCCGCGCGGCACGCTGGCGTACTTCGCGCCCAGCCTTCCTGACCAGCAGACCTTCCTCGACGCTGCCTGCGACGACCCTCTTCTGCAGCCTAACTTGCTCGGTGACCCGCCGGTCACCCACGTGGCCCGGGTCGAGACCGTCGGCGAGGGGTGCGACGAGCGTGGGGCCGTCGTCGAGCTCAGGCGTGTCGAACCCGTGGTGCAGGGTACGCCCCTCTGGTTTCGGCCTCGCGGCGGCGCGTGCACGCCTGCGGAGCCTGCCCGCGACGACATCGGCGCCTTTCGCGCCACCGGCGATCCCCTCGACCTGACCCGCTACGCGCGCTTCGTCCGCACGCCCTTCACGCTCCCCTGAGGGGCACCTGTCGCGAAGAGCTTCTTGCACCGCGGCGTTGGCTCGTTCACCGCCGGGGACGTGCTGCCGCTCCCCGGTTGTGCCGGACACCTGGCCGGTCGAGAGCGTGTCTCGCTCGCGTCGCGCCGCATTGACACTCGGGGCTCCCGTGGCCACAAACCACGCCTGCCGTCCCCGGCGCCCGCGCATCGGCGCGTGGCCCGCGGAGAAACGGCACGCGGAGAAGAAAAGTCATGGCCGAGCTCAACGACAAGATCGTCGACAAGCGCATCGTCGAGCGGAACATCAAGAAGGGCGCGCTCACGCGCGCCGACTACGACAAGCACCTCAAGCAGCTCGCCGACGCGGCGGACAACGCCGAAGAGGTGAGCGTGCTCGGCGACATCGTCGAGGGCGACGCACCCGCCGCCCCCGAGGAAGGCTGACGTGAGCGAGGTCGGCGCCGAGGAGCGCGCGCGCGCGGCCGAGGCCGCCGACGCGGTGGAGGAGCGGTCGGCCCCGGGCCAGACCCACGTGGACTTCACCACGCTCGTGCTCTCCATGAGCACGAACGCGCTCGTCCACATGGGCGAAGCGCCGCCGGAGGTCTTTCAAGGCCAGCCGGCGCCGCCGAAAAACCTGCCGCTGGCCAAGCAGACCATCGATCTCCTGGCCATGCTCGAGACCAAGACCACGGGCAACTTGAGCGGCGAGGAAGAGCGCATCCTCCACCAGGTCCTCTACGACCTGCGCATGCGCTACGTCCGCCTCGCCGGCTGAGCGCGGGCGATCCCGCGCCGGCCTTGCGGTTCAACGCCCGCGGGCGCCGTCCGTACGTCGTGCGGTGACGTTCCGCCGCCGGGGGGCGACGCTCGCCCTGTTGATCGGGTTCGCCTGCGCGGACGCCGGCACGCTCGAGGTGCATCCCATGCAGGCCTCGCAGGACGCGCTGGTCGGGACCGCGCTCCTCCTCGCGGGGGTGCCGGCCGCCCACACGCTGCGCATCGACGGGGACCGGCTGCGTCCGGCGGAGCTCGAAGCCACGCTCGGGCCGGCGTCCCTCGAGATCGTGCGCGTCGACGCCGAGGGAGTGCACGCTCGGGTGGTCACGGCGCTCGAGCCCGGAAGCTACGTCGTCGCGCTCCGCAGCGCGTCCGGGCGCTGGCGCACCCCCGGGTTCCAGGTGCTCGCGAGGCCACCGGCCGACGGCGGCGCGCCCGAGGACCTCGGCGGACCCCCTGCCGACGCGGGACCGGTCGACGGCGGGGGCCTCGACGCCGCGCCGGACGACGGTGTAGCCGAGATGGGTGTCGGGGACGCCGCGCCGGAGGACGACGCGGGCCTCGATGCGGGGGCTCCGGGAGTCGTCGTCAACGGCCGCGGCACACCGGTCCGGGTCCCCGGCGTCGACGTCCCGGACCGCTGCGAGACGGACCCGGCCCTGTCCACGAACGGCGCGTTTCTCTTCCTCGCCCAGCCCACCACGAGCTTCTGCTTGGGGGAGCGGCGCTTCCGCATCTTCCGCTGGAACGACGGCGCGCCCACGGACACGGGGGCGCTCCTCGGGGACGCGAACTATCGACGCGTGCATCCCTTCGACGGCGCGCTCCTCGGGCTCCCCGGGGGCTACGGCATGCTGGCCGAGCTGGGGGGCAACATCGTCCGGGGCCGCCTCGCCGGCGACCCGCCGCGCTTCGAGCGAAGGCCCGCGGAGCTCCGCACCCGCACGGTCTCCCCGAGCCTCACGCTCGACGGGTCGCGCATGATCTACGGCGAGGGGACCCGGCTCTTCGAGCTCACCGACCCCTTCGGCGCGGCCGCCCCGGTGCGCGAGCTGACCGGCCTCGCGGGCACGGGCATCGGCGAGGCGACCGTATCCGCGGACGGGCTCGTCCTGGTCTACGTCGCCGTCCCGCGGCTGCTCGCCGACCCGGACCTCTACGTAGCGACGCGGCGAAGCCAGCTCGACCTCTTCACGGACGCGGCGCCGCTGCCCAAGGCCGAGGACCGCATCAACACGGACGCGACGGAGCTCGGGCCCTTTCTCACCGCCGAAGGTGACCTGCTCTTCACCTCGACGCGCAACGACAACGACCGCGAGCTCTTCCGCGTGCCGGGCTTCTACGTGCCCTGACCGCCGCGAACGCACGGTCTCGCCTTCAGCGATGAGGGCGCCGCTCCGTTGTCCCCTGCGAGGTCATGCTTCGCGCTCTCATCGCGGGCCTCGTCGTCGCCCTCTTCTGCGCGCCGGTACGGGCCCAATCCGTCCACGTCTTCGGCCCGCCGGGCTCGGCCACGGAGCGCCGCGTCTCGGCCGTGGTCGTCGACGCCGACGGGCGCTGCCGGCCCGCGGAGGAGCCGCTCACGTGGGTCGTTCCCGGCGGCGAGGTGGCCGAGAGCGTAGCCGGACCCTGCGTCCGGCAGCTTCGCCTCACGCTCCAGGCCCCCGCGGAAAGCACCATGCTGCGCCTTCCGGAGCTCGGGCTCGCGACGGAGGTCGCCATGGCCGCCGGGGCCCCGGTGCCGCTCGCGGTGCAGCGCCGCGGCCGCCGGGTGTGGGTCCGGGACGTGGCCGAGGGCGCCGAGGGCGTCGTTTGGCACGCGGAGGGCCGCACGGCGCTCGCGCGCACCGAGCGCGGCCTCGAGGCCATGGTGCCCCGCGGTTCGCTCGTGGGCGTCGTGGTGCGTAGCGGCGACGTGGTGCGCGTGGGCGCTTCGCCGGGCGCAGGCCCCGGGGCCGCCGTGCAGGTCATGCTCGCCAACCTCAGCGCCGACGCCGGCGGCGCCGCCCGGGAAGTCGCCTTCGTGGCCGTCACCAACGGCGCCGGCCGGCTTTCGAGCACGGTGCCGCTGCAGATCACGAGCGATCGCGGCCGGCTCTCGAGCCTGCGCTGGCTCAGCGAAGGCGTGGGTGCCGTGGGCCTTCGCGCGCCGCGCGGCGTCGCCACGCTCGACCTCGCCGTGCGTCTGGCCGGCCGTCCGGCCACGGAGCTCGAGGTGCCGGTCACGCACGCCTGGCCCGAGCGGGGAACGCTCGAGGCGCCGGCCACGGTCACCGCCGGCGAGCGCTTCGCCGTGCCCGCGGACGTGCGCACCGCCGACGGTTCGGCCTACGGCGCGGCGGACGTCGCCCTTCGCTGCGGCGATGCGTCCGTCAGCGGTGGATTCTGCCGCGCGCCGGACGCGCCGGGCCTGCTCGAGGTGACCCTGGCGGCGCGCGTCGACGGGACCTGGGTGCCCTTGGCTCGGGCCGAGGTCGCCGTGGTCCCGCCGCCGCCGCCGCCCCCGCCGCCGCCGCCCCCGCCGCCGAATGCCTTCGTCGGCGTCTCCCTGCGCGTTGGCGCCGCCTTTCCCGGGACGGACCTCGGGCTCGGCGGCGGACTCCGCGCGGGGCTCTACCTCCACCCGGACGTCGCGCTCACCGTCGATGTCGACTACGCCTTCTCGGCGCTCCGCGCCGTCGCCAGCGACCAGGCGCCGGTGGCCCTCGAAGGCCGCCGCCACCGCGTGCACGCCCTTGGCGGCGTCGAGGTCACGCGGTGCCGGCCGCTCGGGCTGCTGCTGCGCGTGGCGGCCGGGGGCGGCGTCGCCCGCGCGAAGGCCACGCTGGACGGCCAGGACGCCTCGGGCACGCGCGCGGCGTTCGTCGGTCGCGTCGGCGCGGGCCTCCGGCTCCGGCTCCGGGCCTTCGACCTCGGCGTGCTCGCCGGCGTCAGCGTGGCCTCGGACCGGGGCCCGGAAGCCTGGGACCGTCCCGGCGCGTCCGTCGCCCCCTTTCTGGCGGTGAGCGGTGCACGTCCCTTTTGAGCCCCGGCTCCGGGCGGCCGCGCTGGCCGCCTGTGGGCTTGCGTGCGCCGGTGAGGCCCCGGCCCCGGAGCGGCCGCCGGAGCCGCGCGCGGACGAGCTCGCGCGGGCCCCGGCGGCGGAGCTGAGCGGAAAAGAGGGCGACGTGCGCTGGCAGACGCCGGCGGCGGACGTGTGGGTTCCCGCGCCCGTGGGCCAGGCCCTTCACGTGGGCGACCAGGTGCAGACCATGGAGGACGCGCGCGCGTCGGTTCGCTTGCAGGGGGCGCCGGCGGACATCGAGCTCGCCCCGGAGTCCGTGCTCCGCATTCCCGCGCAGGAGGAGGTGCGCCGCGTGCGCCACGTGTCCGGCCGGCTCCGCGCGCGCCTCGACCCCGCCGGCGGAACGACACGCCTCGAGGTGCGCTTGCCGCCGGGGGACCTGGTGCTCGAGGCGCAGCCCGGGGACGACATCGTCGAATCCCGCATCGAGGTGGGCGCCGAGCGCACGGACGTGGCCATGCTGCGGGGTCGCGGCGTGCTCCGGCGCCGCGCTGCGCCGCGCGTGGTCATCGAGGACGGCGACTATGCGCGCCTGGAAGCCGGAGGGACCCTCGTGGACCGCGGCCTCGATTTGCCCGCGCCGGTGGTTCACCCGCCCCCGGCCTTCGTTCGGACCCGCGGCGCCGTCGAGCTCGCCTGGGAGCCGGTGCCGGGCGCTGCGGGCGTGCGCGCCACCTTCGATCCGGCGGGCGCGGGCGAAGCGCTCACGCGTGACGCGGAGGGCTCGCCGGGCGCCTTTCGCGTGCCCTCCGGGACCTACGACGTGAGCTTGCGAGCGCTCACGGCCTCCGGCCGCACGGGGCGGCCCTCGGAGCCGGTGACGCTGCGCGTCGAGGTCGACCGGACGCCGCCGCCGCTGACGCTCGAGGTGCCGCGTTCCGGGTCCGTGGTCGACGGGCCGACGGTGCCTCTCGCGGGCACCACGGACCCGGAGGCGTCGCTCACCGTCGACGGGCACGGTATCGCCGTCGACGCCAGCGGCGCGTTCCGCACGGAGCGACCCCTGCCCCGGGGCGTGAGCAACCTGGTCATTCGCGCCCGCGACGACGTGGGCAACGTACGCGTCGTCACGCGACAGGTCGTGCGGTCCCGATGACTCGCGGCTCGGGCATGCTCGGGCGCGTCGCCTTCGTCGTCGTCGCCGCCGGGCTCGTGGTGCTCGGCGTCGCCGTCAGCGTCGTCGTCACGCTCGTCGTCGACGACAAGAAGGCCGGCCTGCAGGATGGGGTGCTCAACGCGGCGGCGCTTCGCGCGGAGCGGCTCGAGGCGCGCCTGGCGCTCGCGGAGGCGGAGCTCGCGCACCTGGCCGGCGACCTCCTCGCCGGGCGCGTCGAAGACGCGGTCCGGCAGGCCACCGTGGGCCTCGCCGACGCGGTGCTGGCCACGGTGGACGGCGCAGAGCTCGTCGAAGCCTCGCGCGACGAGGCCGCCTTGGCGGCGCTTCGGGGGTGGTCCGGGACCGAGGCGCGAGGCCTCGCGGGGCCCTACGTCGCCGTGGCCGTCACGCGGGAGCACGTGCGCGTACGGGGCGTCGTGTCCTGGACACCGCGGGCGCTGCCCGAGGGCTGGCGCCTCACCGTCGACGAAGGCGCGCCCGTCACGGCGCTCACGGCGCGGCGCGAGGGGGACGCGGCCGTCGCGCGGGCGCCGGTGGCTCCGGGCCTCGCGCTCCGCCTGGAGGCGCCGCTCGGCCCGGCCCGGGCTGCGGTGGGACGCCTCGCCTGGCGCGTCGTGGCCTGGTCGAGCTTCGCGCTCGTCCCGCTCCTGGTGCTCGCCTGGGTGCTCTCCCGGGCCGTCACGTCGCCCCTCCGCCGGCTCGCCCAGGCCGTCGGCGGGTGGAACGAGGGCAAGGCCCTGGACCCGGGTCCGCTCCCGCGCAACGAGATCGGAGAGCTCGGGGACGCCATCGGCGCCATGAGCGCGCGCGTTCACGCGGACGCCACGGCGCTGCGCGCGGCGGTGCGCTTCGGACGCGGCGCCCGGAGCGACGACACGCCGGCGGGCGTGCTGGGTGCGCTTCGCGGTGTGCTCCGGGACGCGCTCCCAGGCTGGCGTGTCGTGCGTCCAGCGGAGCACCAGGAGCGCGCCTTCGACGCCGCGCGCCGGCCCGACGGGAGGGGCTTCGGCGCCTCTCTTGTGGAGCGCGAGTCCGAGCCTTCGTCGGTCCGGCTCACGCTGCCGGGAGGCGGCGAGACCATCGCCGTCGAGGACGACGGGGTCGTGGTGGGCGCCGTCGAGAACGTGTTGCCTTCGCCGCCGGCGGAGCTGCGCCTGGCCCGGCTCTTCGCCCGGACGGCGGAGGCGCGGCTCCGCATCGCGCGGCTGGCGCGGAAGAGCCGGGCGCAGGCCAAGCTGGCCAGCGCAGGCAAGCTGGCGGCGGCCGTGACCCACGAGA
Organism: Myxococcota bacterium; assembly: GCA_039814655.1. Classification (GTDB taxonomy): domain Bacteria; phylum Myxococcota_A; class Polyangia; order Polyangiales; family Houyiibacteriaceae; genus CALCTH01. The sequence goes on from JBCCAW010000184.1 coordinate 9,380, forward strand.
TGAACACGCCGCTCGCGTACCTGCAGGCGAACCTCGAGACGCTCGGGGAGGCGCTGGGGCCGGCGCACCGGGAGCTCGTGGAGGACTCGCTCCTCGGCGTGGCGCGGCTGACGCGCATTCTCCAGGACCTCTCGGCGACCACGGCCGGCGGCTCGCTGGGCGCCTTCGAAGCCACGGACCTCCGCGCCGTCGCCGGGGACGTGCTGCGCATGGCCGAGACCCGCGGCTAGTCAGCAAGCAGCTGAGTTGCAAAAACGGGAACTGGTTTACGGAGGAATGATACCCAAACTGAATCAGGCCTTCATTGCGCTCCAAAATGGTGTGCAAAAAATCAATATCACCTCGGCCGCCAACTTTCGAGGTGGAACATTTCTACAGCGATGACGACTTCACAAACAC